>JAANWY010000399.1 GCA_018263655.1 Anaerolineales bacterium
TGATGAAGCGGTTGAAGTCGTCGATGGCCGGCTCCCGCAGGCCGATGAGGGGCACGTCACCCAGGCTCTCGAAGGTGGCGCGGGTGAAGACCAGGGCCGAGAAGTCCGGCACGAGTCTCAGCCACACGCGAAGGTGGTCAGGGCAATACTAGCGGTGACGCGTTAGAACTCGTCGACGGCACTGCTGCGACCAGAACTTGTCAGCTCGGCTGAGCTCAATTATAATCTCGTCAAGGTACTATATCAGAGCTTTAGAGAAAGGCGGCCAGGTAGTGACAACCCCATCTCGCGCCCACCAACTGCTTGAACGGGCAACGGCGATTCTTCCCCTCAGCGATGAGGATCTGATTTACAAGGGAATCGCGGCCAGTATCTCAGAACGCATCATGGACCTCAAGAATGCAAAGGCCCGCTTGCAGGAGGAATACGATTCTCTGGAAACACTGGAGCATAGAATCCAGCAGGAAGGCGTTACCCCAGACGACCACACGCTATATACGGATCTCTTAGAGTGGCGAGCAATCAACAACGAACTGACCGAACTGCTCCACATTCTCGAGGCCGTGTGGTGATGTGGTACAAGCCCGTTATCGAGAAACTTCAATCCAGCAGTCTCTTTAGCGAAGTCAACCTCATAGGTGCTAAGGTTCGGGCCTTTCTTGATGAGTCTCGCTTCCTGGATATCCACTATGCCCCAGCAACTCGAAGCTACTCGTACGCATTGATTGATCTTCGGCTTGCATATCCTGGCGATAAGCGTGTCTTCGGCTGGGATGACTACCCCCATGAAGGAGTGGCCGCAATCGAGCAGTTGGCGAGCTATCCGCACCACTTCCAAAGGCGGGGCGAAGACGGGAGCTGGATTTTCAAGGCTTCCCCCATGCGTGGCAACGTCGAGGAAGAGATCGATCTCGTCATTGCCGCCGTCCGAGACCACCTTCAGTAACGCAGTTGCTTCCCTCATTCTCCCCCTTCCATTTTCCACCTTCCATCGTCCTCAACCCCCGCAGCTTCGACACCGCCCCAAGCGGATAATCGGATTGGGGCCTGCGGCTTGGCGGCGAAACGGATGGGTGGTCAGCGGATAGGTATCGAATGATCGGATGGTCGGATGAGGATCTGCGGCTTGGCGGATTATGGCCTCCGGCTCGGCCGATGGAGACGACTTGTTGAACGATTTGCCAAATCGTGGCTCTTTGGGATTTCGCATGGTGCTCGGCTCGGATTGCCAAATCCGAGCCACATTTGGGGGACAAGATGCGCTGTGCCACCAAATACGGGGATTTGGCAATCCCCTTGGAGCAGGGGCCATGCAAAATCCTAGAGACCCCAGAAATTTAAAGATTCCCAAGGGAAATGGGCCGTTTTTGGGAGGTTTATTTCCCTGGAAGTCCCTACCGAAGCAGACGAGCGCCCAACACCGGCTGATCGAAAACGAGAAAACGCGGCACTCGGGTTCCGAGATGATGTTGGACTGCGGCCGAGTTGCTTGCTTTGTTTTCCTGAGGACAGAATACATTTATGCATACGTATTCTGAATGCGTATGCACATTATATCATGAAGAGGGGCGTTTGTCAAGAGTGGATTGGCGGTCTTTTGGCAGATACTCGAAAATCTCGGCGCGGTTGTGGGTTGGGCCAGGCTTTGCCAGGGCGTCAAGGGGGTGCAGATGCTGCGACAGCCCAAGGGGGAGGATACTTCAGGCGTTCTGTAGCCACTTGAGATAGCAATTGTGCGGATAGGTCTTGACAAGAGGCCGGCAATCGTGTATACTTTGCATACGTATTCAGAATGCCTATTCATGTTCATCGACAGCATCCTGCCCGGCCACCATGCACGCTCTGCAGCGATGTGCTGTGGCGGCATCAGATTGAACGTCTGCCTAGCGTCGCCGGCGCCACAGTCGGAGATCTGACGCGAGACGACTCTGTGGCCGGCATGGCGCACCCCGTTCTGATCTGAATCAGGCCAAAATGGAGTTACAGAATGAGTCACAGCGACAATAATAGATTGCGTTCCATCTGGCAAGCGGGTGGGACGGTCTTCAACAGCATGCTGAAAATTCCCAGCGCCTTCGCGGCCGAGATCATGGCCAACCAGGGCTGGGACAGTCTGACCATCGATCTTCAGCATGGCCCAGTGAGCGACCGTGATGTTTTCGGCATGCTCCAAGCTATCTTCACCACGTCAACGGTTCCGCTGGTGCGAATCCCCTGGAATGAGCCCAGCATCATCATGCGGATGCTCGACGCCGGCTGCTACGGCGTCATCGGCCCCATGATCAACACCCGGGCTGAGGCTGAGGCATTCGTTGGCGCCTGCCGCTACCCACCGGAGGGGTATCGCAGCTATGGACCGTATCGGACCGGACTGGAGGCCGGCCCCGACTACTCCGACCGGGGAAGCGACACACCCATCGCCATCGCCATGATCGAGACGGCGGCGGCGCTCCACAATCTCGACGCTATTCTCAGCGTGCCCGGGCTGGACGCAATCTTCATCGGACCCAATGACTTGGCCCGAAGTCTGAAGGCTCAGCAACACGGCGGCTCAAGTGAGCTCGACGTGACGGACGCCATTGACGAAATCATCGCCGCCGCACAGCGGCACGACATCGTAGCCGGCATCTACACACCCACACCGGAGGATGCCGTGCGAATGATGGAGCAAGGTTGTCAGTTCATTGCACTTTCGGCTGATGCGTACTTGTTGGCATCGGCGGCCGGCCAAGTCCTCAAACGTGTACGGGCAAATACAGGCTAGGCAAGGGAAAGGACGTTTCCAGGAGACATCCCAAATGGCAAGATATCTGAAAGAAGGAATCACAGAAGAGGAATCGCGCGCTGCGGATCAGAAGGTGCAGCAGGCGGTCAAAAGCATTCTCGACGACATCCGCGAGCGCGGTGACGAGGCCGTGCGGGCCTACTCGGAGCGCTTCGACGGCTGGTCGCCGGAAAGCTTTCGGCTATCCCAGGTCGAGATTGAAGATCTCGTCGCCGGCCTGCCCGAGCAAACGGTCGAGGACATCAAGTTCGCCCAGGCTCAGGTCAGACGCTTTGCCGAGGAACAGCGGGAAGCGTTGCAGGACGTCGAGGTGGAAACGCTACCGGGTGTAGTCTTGGGCCACAAGAACATCCCCGTCAACAGCGTCGGCTGCTACATTCCCGGCGGGCGCTATCCGATGGTGGCATCGGCCCACATGAGCGTTCTCACGGCGAAGGTGACCGGCGTCCAGCGCGTCGCCGCCTGCACACCGCCCCTGAACGGCGCACCGCCGGCCGCAACCGTGACGGCCATGGCCCTGGGGGGCGCCGACGAAATCTACATCCTCGGTGGCGTGCAAGCCATGGCTGCTATGGCGCTGGGCACCGAGTCGATTGAACCGGTCGATATGCTGGTCGGGCCAGGCAATCAATATGTCGCGGAGGCTAAGCGCCAACTCTTCGGCGATGTGGGGATCGACCTGCTGGCTGGCCCCACGGAAGTGCTGATTATTGCTGACGAGACAACCGATGCAGAGATGGTGGCCACGGATTTATTGGGGCAGGCAGAGCATGGTCCTGAATCGCCCGCTATCCTGATCACGACCAGCGAGAACCTAGCTCGCGAGACCATGGACGAGATCGAGCGTCAACTGAAGGTGCTTCCGACGGCTGACGTGGCTGGCAAGGCCTGGCGGGACTACGGTCAGATGATCGTGGTCGACAGCCGAGAGGGGGCGGTGACAGAAGCTGACCGACTTGCCATCGAGCATGTTCAGATTCTGACAGAGGACACAGACTATTTCCTGGAGAATCTGACTAATTATGGGTCTTTGTTCCTGGGTCCGGAGACGAACGTTGCCTACGGCGACAAGGTCATCGGCACCAATCACACCCTGCCGACTAAGAAGGCGGCTCGATATACAGGTGGGCTGTGGGTTGGCAAGTTCATCAAAACGGTGACCTACCAGAAATGCACTCCAGAAGCAAGCGCCATGATCGGGGAGTACTGCTCTCGACTGTGCGAGCTGGAGGGGTTCAGTGCACACAAGGAGCAGGCTGACCTACGCGTACGCCGCTACGGATCACAGCGACTCTGACTGGCCAAGGAAGCGGATTGCGTATGGCAGGAGGCGCTCAATTATGACCGGACTGAAGAAAAAGGCCACATCGATTGACGTGGCACGCCTTGCCGGCGTATCACAATCGACGGTCTCGCGCACTTTCAGCACGGATCGAAGTAAGGTGGCACCGGAAACGCGGGAAAAGGTCCTGGCAGCGGCGCGAGAGCTAGGCTACACGCCTGACGTCATTGCCAGAAGCTTGAGTACGCAACGCACCAACATTGTTGGCATCGTGATGGCCGACATCACAAGTCCATTTTACCCGTATGTGTTAGAGCTATTTATCACCGAGTTACAGGAGGCCGGACGTCAGGTGCTGCTGTTCACCGCCGGCCCCCACCAGGAGGTGGACGATATTCTGTCCCTCGTCCTTCAATATCGTGTAGATGCACTCATCATCACCTCCGCTACACTGTCATCGGAGATGGCGGATGAGTGTGCTCGGGAAGGCACGCCGGTGATCTTGTTCAACCGCTACGTGCCTGGGGCCGCTGCTAGCGCGGTATCTTGTGATAACGCCGAAGGCGGGCGACTGGTTGCGAACCTTTTCCTGGATGCAGATCACGTGCGACCGGCCTACATCGCCGGCGTGAAAAACGCCTCGACCAACATCGACCGTGAAAAGGGCTTCACCGATCGGCTGCGGGAGCGGGGTCAAAGGGAATGCCTGCGCGAACAGGGTGCGTACACTTACGAGTCAGGTTATGAATGTGCGCGACGCCTGCTGCAGCGCGCCGATCCGCCGGACGCCATTTTCTGTGCGAACGACATCATGGCTTTGGGCGCTATCGACGCGGCACGAGACCTTGCGGTTCGAGTATCTAAGGAACTTTCCATCATCGGCTTCGACGATATCCCTGCCGCCGGCTGGTCCGCGTACTCACTGACGACGATCCGGCAGCCGGTCAACCAGATGGTTGCCGCGACGCTGGAGGTGCTCACTGAGCAGGTCGAACACCCAGAGGCTAAACCTGTCACGAAGTTGGCGCCAGGTACGTTGATCCCGCGCACTTCGGCTCGGCTTCCGAGCTATGTGGAGTCATCGAGTCAAGAGAACCGAGCAGTGATAAGAACGGGCAATCTTGGATGATGCGGAGGGAGCGATGGCAAGTGGCATCTCGATGGAAGGGCGGATAGCGGTCGTGACGGGTGCCGGCGGCGGTATCGGCTCTGCCATCAGTAGGAGGCTGGCCGCAGCCGGCGCGAAGGTCGTGCTCAACTATCGTCAGAGCGAAGGGGGGACGAAAGCTGTAGCTGAGAGCCTCGCCGGCGATGGCCACATGGTCATCCAGGCGGATGTTAGCGACAGCGAAGCCCTGACGCGCATGGCCGAGCGGGTGGCCGATCGGTACGGAATGCTCGATCTCCTGGTAAACAACGCCGGCATCACCCGCCCCGTGCCCCACGACGATCTCGAAGGCTTGACCGACGAGCTGTTCGACAAGATCTTGCAGGTCAACTTGCGGGGCGCATTTGCCTGTATTCGCGCATTCAAAGAGCTCTTGGCCGACGGTGATGGGGGCATGATCGTCAACATCTCTTCGATTTCCGGTCGGACGGGCATCGGCAGCAACGTCGCTTACTGCGCATCCAAGGCCGCGCTGGATAACATGACCATCTCTCTCGGGCGGGCGTTGGGACCCGAGATCCGGGTCGTGGCCATGTGGCTGGGCTGGGTGATGGGTGAGTATGCCAAAAGAGTGGACGCCGAATATCTCCAGGAGCAAATCGACAAGACCCCGCTCGATAGACTGGCCACACCGGAGGATGTGGCAGACGCCGTGCTGGCAGCGGCGACGACGTTGACCTTCTCCACCGGGTGCATCATTCCGGTGGATGGCGGCCGGCCATTCGTGTGAGAGAAGAAAAGACCATGCAAGTTGAAGTTCGCGACCCACGTCTGCACGAAATCATCGACACGGATGTCGAACTCGAAAAAATAGCCACCGGCTTTGAGTTCACGGAAGGACCAGTGTGGCACCCTGACGGCGAATTCCTAATCTTCAGCGACATCGTTGGCGACACGATGTTCCGCTGGAGTGAGGCGGAGGGGGTCAGGGTCTTGCACAAGCCCAGCCACATGGCCAACGGCAACACCTTCGATCGGGAGGGCCGGCTCCTCACCTGCGAGCACGCTACCAGTCGCGTGACCCGCACACTTCTGGAGAACGGGGAGGCCGGCGAGGTCGAGGTGATGGTCTCTCACTACGCCGGCAAGGAACTGAACAGCCCCAACGACATCGTGGTCAAGAGCGATGGTGGCATCTACTTCACGGATCCAACCTCCGGTCGAAGCGAGTACTATGGTGTACCGCGCGAACAAGAGCTCTCCTTTCAGGGCGTCTATCGCCTGGATCCTGACACGAAATCGCTCACCCTGCTCGTTGATGACTTCTCGAGGCCGAACGGGCTGTGTTTCTCGCTGGATGAGGGCCGGCTGTTCGTCAACGACACGGATCGTTTTCACATCCGGGTTTTCGACGTTCAGTCCGATGGCACGCTGTCCAATGGCCGGGTGTGGGCGGAGACGGTCGGGGAGAACGCCGGCGTACCTGACGGGATGAAAATCGATCAGCAAGGCAACCTCTACAGTTGCGGCCCTGGCGGGATCCATCTCTTCGACGCTGCCGGCACATGCCTCGGTGTGATCCAGATGCCTGAGCACACGGCGAATCTCGCCTGGGGCGGCGAAAGCCTGCGCAGTCTGTACATCACCGCGTCGAGTTCACTATATCGTCTCAGGGTAAGGGTACCAGGGCGACGTGTATTCTGAGCCAGGGAACAGGCACATAGTTGTTGTTGGGAAAGGAGGGCGAATGAGATAGCGGCATCCTCGCGACGATCACGATAGCAAAGAGAGTGTCAATAGCGAGCTTCAGTTTCACTGTGGAGAAAAGGAGACAAGAATGGTGTTCGATAAGAGGATTCTCAGGTTTGGGCTACTGATGGTACTTATCATTGCAGCTTTGTTAGCCATTATAGGATGTGCCGCACCGGCACCAGTTCCTCAGGAGTCAACAGGTGCGGGGACTGGCGAGCAGGAGGCCGCCGCAGAGATCTCACCCGAAATGCAAGCCGAGCTGGAGAAGTTTGACCTGCAGCCAGGCAAACCATACGAGGGCACGGAGCTCAATTTCCTGATCTGCTGCGCGACGGCAGCTCAGTTCCATGCGCTGGCCGAGAAGAGCAATACCGAGTTCTACGAACTGACCGGCATCAAGGTCCAGTGGGGGGACGTTCCCTACGGTTCCTTCCAGGAGAAGCTGGTCACGGAAGCCACGTCTGCCTCCGATACGTACGACCTCTTCGCTTTCACTGATGCTTGGGGAGCCGGCCTGAAACCCTACATGATACCCATCAGTGACAAGGTTGAGGGGGTGGACCATATTGCCCTGTCAGACTATCCGGAGGCCTACGTACAGGCCAGTCGAGGCCTGGACGGCGAGCTCTACGGTCTCCCCCTCCGCGGTCACCCCTTCATGTTCTTCTATCGGGAAGATGTCTTTGAAGATCTGGGACTCGAAGTCCCGACTACGTGGGCTGAGATGGAGGAAGCGGCTGAGGTGATCAAGGCGGAGACAGACATGTATCCGCTTTCCGTGTACTACGGGATCAACGCCGGCCAGAATACGTTCTGGTGGGAGGCGCTCCTGTGGAGCAACGGCGGCGATCTGTTCGACGAGAACTGGAAGCCCATCTTCAACAACGAAGCCGGCGTCGAGGCCACCGAACGTTACATCAGCTGGCTGGAGAAGGAATACACCTCGCCCGGCTCTGTGAGCTTCAACGAGCAAGAGGGCAACGAAGAGTTCATCCAAGGCCGCGCTGCGATGTTCATGGGCTGGTGGTGGATGTACAGCCGCATGACGGACTGCGAGCGGGGTGCCGAGGGCGTGTGTGAGAATACGGGCTTTGCCACAGCTCCCAGTTGGGAAGGCAAAGGCCAACCTCGCACCTACGGCCACGTTTGGCCTATGGGCATCAACGAGTTCTCCAACAACAAGGAGGCTGCCTGGGAGTATATGAAGTGGATTCACTCCGCTGAAGTCCAGAAAGAAATCGTCATGGACAAGAGCGCACCGGAGGTCAGCACCAACGTTGCAACGCGGATCTCGGTTCTGAACGATCCTGAGGTCAACGAAGTCAACAACGGACTGCCCAAGGTTGGTGGAGAGATCCTAGAAGAGGCTCGCACAAACCCCATCATCCCTGAGTGGCTTGAGATCCTGGGTATCCTGGAGGTTGGCATCAACGACATGGCCACTGGCGCCGAAATCCAGCCGACGCTGGACCAAATGGCCGCGGACGTTGAGGAAATCATGGAACGTGGAGGCTACTACGACAAGTAGCCAGGTGTCTGCCGGCGGGAGCCCCTCCAAGGGGCTCCCGCCTGGTTTGAATCGAGCGGGTTGCCTTTGCTTCCAGAAAGAGGAAGGCATCGAACCCCAAACCCGTACTAACGTCTTGGAGGTTTAGCATGCGCGGCAAGTATACGAAATTCGTTCTACTCACTCCAGCTCTGTTAGTCGTTCTTGTGATCACCGCCTACCCACTGATTAACACGTTCACCCTTAGCCTCCGTGAGTGGAGACTAGATCGATCACCGACACCGGGCGACTTCGTGGGGCTCGACAACTACGTTCGAGCGTTTGGTGATCGTTTCTTCTGGAACAGCGTTCAGGTGACCATCACGTTCACCATCATATCAGTCGTCATGTCGGTGGTCATTGGTCTGGCGATGGCCCTCATCTTGCAGAAGCCGAGCAAGTTGAACACTCTTGTCAAGACCACGCTGATCTTCCCGTTTGCGGTGAGTCCTGCGCTGAAGGGGTTCTCGTGGCGCTTCATGCTGAATCCTTCCTGGGGCATCTACGATACCATGATGGACGCGGTGTTCCCTTTCGCATCCGATGTGGTCTGGTTGGCACATCCCTTTTGGGCGCAGTTCTGGCTGGCCGTCTCCGAGGTATGGGGATGGGCGCCTCTGATTGCCCTCATGTTCATTGGTGCCTTGGGCTCGATCTCCCCAGATATTTTTGAATCGGCTAAGGTCGAGGGGGCGAACAACTATCAGTTGTTTCGACACGTGACGCTGCCTCTGCTGCGACCGGTGATTGTGATCATCACGCTCTTGAAGACGATTTTCTCGCTCAAGATGTTTGACCAAGTGGTGACCATGACGGGAGGCGGGCCTGGTAGAGCGACGCAGACGCTGAATTACTTCGTCTACTTGCAGGGCTTCCGCTACATCGATATGGGGTATGCTAGCGCGCTGGCGTATCTGCTCATCGTGGCGTTGACAATCTTCGCGATCTTCTACGTCCGAGCGTTGTCCGGGGAAGGTATCTGAGCGATGAAACACAAAGTGATGAAACGAGTCGGTTGGGCCTTTGAGAAGCTTGCAGCTCTTGCGGCACTGTTCTTTATTCTGTTTCCCATTTTCTGGCTCGTGCTGACAGCCTTTAAGCCGGAGAAATATGTCTATAGTAACGCATTCATCTTTCCGCCGGTCTTGGACAACTTCAACGCTATCTTTTCAGGGAACCCGTTGGACTTCCGGCCGAACTTTGCCAATAGTCTTATCATCTCTTCAGGTACAGTCTTGATTGCCGTTCCGTTGGCGGTTATGGCGTCCTATGTCCTTTCGCGATACGCGTTCAAAGGAAGCACGCCAATTCTGATCTGGGTTCTGTCTACTCAGTTCTTGCCGCCAGTGGTCGTCGTCATCCCGTTCTTCGTCTTGTTCCGCCGGCTCGGACTGCTGGATACTCACATTTCCCTCATCATCATTGATTTGTCCATTACGCTGCCCTATGCACTGTGGATGATCAAGGGGTTCGTTGATACGTTGCCGATAGAGGTCGAGGAGGCAGCTATGGTTGATGGTTGCAGTGAATTCCAGGTGCTGCGCCATATCACTGTCCCTCTCATCATGCCCGGGGTGATCACGACTGCCGTGTTCGCTTTTATCATCTCCTGG
Source organism: Anaerolineales bacterium (assembly GCA_018263655.1). Taxonomy (GTDB): domain Bacteria; phylum Chloroflexota; class Anaerolineae; order Epilineales; family JAANWY01; genus JAANWY01. Next base: position 10,087 of record JAANWY010000399.1, read on the forward strand.
AATGAATTCCTGTATGCCCTCGTGCTGACTAGCGAGGAGGCAACGACGATGACGGTTGCGTTGCTCTCAACCCTGACACATAGAGGTGTTCAGTGGGAGTGGATGTCGGCTGCCGGCATGCTGGTGATGATTCCGGTGTTCATACTCTCCATGACGATTCGGAGACACTTCGTGCAGGGACTGACAATGGGTGCGGTCAAGTAAAGCTGGAAGAAGGAAGAATGTATGGCTAAGAAACTGATCCTAGTGGATTCTCGAACGCTACAAGCTTTCGTGACCGAGCTGTTCGAGAAGGCCGGCATGAGCTCCGAAGACGCCGCCTTCCATGCCCACGCGCTGGTGCAAACGAACCTGTGGGGCGTCGATTCCCACGGCGTCCTGCGCCTGCCGATCTACATCCAGCGGCTGCGATCAGGAGCGCTTAATCCGCAGCCCCAAGTCCGCAAGCTCAGAGGCTCTGGCGCGCTGGAGGTCTTACACGGCGATGATGGCCCCGGGTTTATCGTGGGGCGCGAAGCGATGCAGCGGGCCATTGAGCTTGCCGAGGGGTTCAACATCGGCGTCGTGGGCGTGATTCGCAGCAACCACTTCGGCGCGGCGGCTCTCTACGCACGAATGGCTGTGGAGCGAGGCATGATGGGCATCGCTATGACGAACGTGATTCCCAACATGGTTGCGCCAGGCGGCAGCCGGCCCATTACCGGCAACAACCCCATCGCGGTGGCTGTCCCGACCTTCGGCGAGTTCCCCTTCGTGCTGGACATTTCGCTGTCCAACGTGGCCGGCGGTAAGCTGCTGCTGGCCAGCAAAAAGGGCGAGAAGATCCCCCTGGATTGGGCCACCGATCGCGAGGGGCGTCCGACGGATGATCCGGATGAGGGGTTTGCCGGCTTCCTCTTGCCCGTAGGTGGTCACAAAGGCCTGGGTCTGTCCTATGTCGTAGATATCCTCTGCGGCGTCATCACCGGCGGTGTCTTCCAACACGAGCTCAAGAGCATGTACAAACACTCCGATGATCCGAGCCTGACCGGCCATTTCATGATTGCGCTCAATCCGTTGGCCATTATGAGCCGTGAAGAACTGGATTCAAGGATGACGTCTTTCTATGAAACGATCAAGTCCTCGCCAATGTGGGATGAATCGGAAGAGATGTTACTGCCGGGCGAGCTCGAACACCGCACAGCGCAGGAGCGCAAAGAGAACGGCATTCCTCTGCCATCTGAACTCTACACTGAATTGAGAGAACTGGGTGATGAACTGGGGGTGACGAGTCGTCTCAATAAGCTGAATGCCTAGTCCAGCACGCCGCCCACCGAATTCATTCGTTGTGAAGGCATCCTAAAATTCGCTGTGAAGGACACTCCAAGAAACCAACATATATCCAACAAGAAAGGAGACATAACATGTCAGAAGAAGGAAAAGCCTATTGGTGGCACGAGATGACGGCCGATGAGGTCGTGGAGCATGCCAAACAGGACGACATCGCCATCCTGCCACTGGGCGCTATCGAGCAGCACGGACCCCATTGCCCCAACGGAGACGATTCTTTCAACGCCATCGGCATGGCGGAGCTGGTCTCCAAGAAGACGGGCGTGATGGTCCTGCCGTGCCCCATGTACGGCTCGCACCCCTATCACCACTGGGGCATGCCGGGCAATATTCCGCTGCGGTATGAAACCCACATCGCCATGGTGGAAGACATCGTCAAGGGCGCCTCGGTGTCCGGCTTCAACAAGTTCATCTTGCTCTCGGCGCATGGGCAAGTGTCCTCGACGATCGTGGCCGTGCACAAGCTGGGCATCGACGGTTACTTTGTATTGTCGCTGCACTGGTACGATTTCCTGCGCGACAACCAAGATGTGCTAGAGACCGGGATGTGGCACGCGGACGAAGCCGAAACTTCCGTCGCGCTATATCTGTTCCCCGAGCTGGTGGATATGAGCAAGGCTACTACCGGCGGCGGCGAGCCCCTGGTCGACCGCAAATTCATCATCGGGCCCGGCATGCCGGCCAAGCCAGGCATGATGTATCATTTCGAGGGCACCTTCGCCCGGCCCGAGTACAAGGACTTGGAGACCGGCGTTATCGGCGATGCCACGC
>JAANWY010000004.1 GCA_018263655.1 Anaerolineales bacterium
CGTTGAGCGCGTATCGAGGGGTATGGGCTGTTTGGGTTTGACCACGACCGCGCCGTGATTGATGAGTTGCATATTCTCACTACCTCCGCCGGCGGCGTCTGCGTCGCCGGCGCATCGGCTCCGCTGATTCATCCTGTTCCTGCCGTTTTTGCGAACTGCGATCCGGATGTCGCATCTGGGCAGCCACCTCAATTGACACCGGTTCAGCCCTAGGTTGCGATAGGGAACCCTTCTTTGAAAACTCTAGCACGAATTGCAGCATCTCAGTCCCGTCGTCGAGCTCGACGGAACCAATCGTCATCGATTCTAACCGCCGGCCGCGCATATTGCGGCGCGATTTCTCTAGATTCTTGAATTCCAGCGGCTGACCGCAACAAAAGCACAGCATTGGTATCTCATACCCATTCTCGAAAACGTAGTAGATCGTGTCGCCGCGTTTGACCACGTCAACAATTTCTTTCTGACCGATGTGACGGTCGAGGTATTCAGCAATGCATTCAGTGTGATCGTTGACTTTTACTATCGGAAACCCATCTCGTTCACAGATGCGATAACTTGTGCTCATATTCATCACCTCGTGTCCTTGTTCTCTCTTCGATCTATGCTAATGATACGTGACTTCGTAGGTGGATTTCAATTAGGACCGCGGAGGCGCAGGATTCGTGGATCAATGGCTGGGTCGAGTGATCCGTTCAGCCTACCGATCCATGTTCTAACCCCGATCAAATCACCTTCAGCAGACACTGGAGCGCCAAGTCGACCTTCTGCGGATCATCCAGCGCGGTGTAGGTCGGAATGCCATTCCGACCTACTTTGGCCAGGCGTCCAGCATCGCCGGCAGATCGTCCGGGAAGGGGATCATCCCGCACTGCTCGACCGTCTCCCACAGCTGCTGATCGAACGTGGCTACAGTCACCCGCTCGCCCATACCCTCCTGCCACAGCAGCGCCGAGACCAGGTGCACGGCATCGTACCCCCGCAGCCCCAGCTCCCAGGCCAGCTCATCGGCTCGGGCGACGAGCACCTCCGTGGCCTGCACGCGTACCAGGCTCGGCCACTCGCTGCGGAACACCTGAAATCCAATACCCGTGAATGAACGGTAGAGCGGCTCACCCTCCCGCAGGTTTGAACGGTTTTTGGCCTGCAAATGCTACTTCTCGAAGCAGTTTGACATTCCAGCACAGGCTGCGCCGTAACCTGCGGGAGGGTAACCGGGATTCGTTCACGGGTATTGGCCCTAATCTGCCTTCACCACGTCACACAGTAGTGCCTTATAAACCGGGAAGCCCGAGATGGGGTCGCGGTTGTCGTGATCGGTGAGGTCGTTGACGGTAGCCTGGCGCCAGGCCTCAGCGGCGATGGGGCTGCCGCCGCCGGCATTGGCTTCGATCACGCCGGGTACGATGTCGTCTGTCACACGCACCTTGAACGGCGCCTTCCCTCTCGGGGAAACGACGAGGACGTCTTCGCCGTCCTCGATGCCGCGCTCGGCAGCATCTCGGGGGTGCAGCATCACCAGTGGCTCCGGCTGCATCTTCAACAGGCCAGGGATGTTGTGGTGCTGTGACCGGAAGTCGGACTGCAACCGGGCGCCGGAGTTGAAGACCAGCGGGTAGGTTTTTGCCAGCTCCGGTGCGGCGATGGGGCCCTCGACGGGTTCGGTATAGATGGGCAGGGCGTCGTAGCCGTACTCGGCCAGCAGGTTAGACGCAATCTCAAATTTGCCGGAGGGTGTCTCGAAGCCCGGTTTGCCGTCTTGGCGCAGCAGGCCGCGTTCCCACTTCTTGTACACCATTTCGGGTACTGGTTTGGAAACCCCTACCGGGTTCGCGCGTAACGTTTCCACGTCGATGCCGGTATCCTGCAACACGAATGCCAGCAAATCCTGCTCGCTCTGGGGATACAAATGTTCGTACCCCAGCCGGCGCGCCAACTCAGCGTAGATCAGGAAGTCGTTGCGTGCCTCGCCGACGGGCTCGATGACCTGCCGGCTAAGCTGAATGTGCGGGCCGTACGTACGATAGGACTCGATTTCGTAGCCGGTGGTGGCCGGCAGCACGATGTCGGCGTACAGCGCATCGCCCGTGAGGAAGCGGTCAATCACCACCAGGAAGTCTAGCTTCTCGAAGCATCGGCGCCACAGGTCAGGCTGCGGGTAGGCCGTCAGAATCGAGGATCCGCCAATGAGCATCGCCCGGATCGGGTAGGGGGCGCCTTCCAGGATGGCGCGAGGCAGCTCCATGGCGTGGGCTTCTTTTCGAAAGAGGTGGTACAGCGGGTACTTGTCCTTGCCGATGGGGTCGATGCCGGCGGGTGGTGCAACGTTCTCGGTATGGACTTCGAAGTCGCTGCCCGGCATCTTGAAGTTGAAACCGCCAGGCACGTCCAGTTGGCCGGCCAGCGCCCACAGAATCATCACGGCGCGGATATTCTGGACGCCGCTGTTGGTGTACTCCAGGCCGCTGTAGGTGATCAGGCTTGCGCCGTGCGCTGTGGCAATGGCTCGCGCCAGTTCCCGAATGGTGTCCGCCGGCACCTTCGTGATCGTCTCCACGATCTCCGGGGGAAACTGCTGCACGTACTCCCGCAGTTCGCCGAACCCCAGCGTCCACTTCTCGACGAATTCGTGGTCGTGCAAGTCTTCCTCGATGAGGACGTGAATCATGCTCAGCGCCAGGGCGCCATCGGTTCCGGGGCGTACCCCCACCCACTGGGCACGTGTCGCCTTGGCCGTCTTGCTGCGCCGGTGATCGATGACGATGGCCCGCGCACCGCGCCTGTGAGCCTGCGTGATGGGAGTGAGCGTGCTGGAAGCAACAGCGGCCGGATTTGCCCCCCAGACGATGATGAGGTCAGCCTGTTCCACGTCGCTGAACATATGTCCGGTGTAGACGCCGAAGGTCGCCAGCGGCGCGATGAACGCGTGGGCGACGTAGCAAATGGCACCGACGCCGGTGGTATTGGGCGAGCCGAATGGGAAGAGGAGACTAGAGGCTGAAGATTCAGCGACGCCGGCCGGCGTGAAGACATCGCACAATGACTGCTCGAAGTTGCCACGGCCGGTGTACGTGCAGACGGCTTCGGGACCATGTTCCTCGGCCATCTGGTGCAGCCGGCTGACGATGGTGTCCAACGCTTCGTCCCACGTGATGCGCTCAAACGCGTCGGCGCCCTTAGGGCCAACACGCTTCATCGGGTACAGCAATCGATCTTCGGAGTAGACGATTTCGTGGGCGTGCATGCCGCGGGGGCAGCAGCCGCCGGCTGGGTGCTCCTTCAGCGGCGTAATCCGTTGGATCACGCCATCTTCCAGGTACACGTCGACGCCGCAGCTGGCGTCGCAGATACCGCACATGGTCGTGACGACTTCTTGTTTGCCGGCCAGCTTGCGCTTGGAGCGGCCGGCTGTAGGAGACGATGTTGGAACGGGTTGGTGTGTCATTGATTTTCCGTGAACTGCTCTTGCTCCTCAGCTGTCACTTGGATCTTAGTGTAGTTGATTTTAGAGTAAATGAAGTATATAGTCAATCTCCTCACGCACGTCATCTGGCAGCGGCTCCGGCTCGTGCTCGTCCATAATCGCGATGGTCTTCTCGCGCAGGCGATCGCCCAGCCGCCGGCTGCCGGCAGACTCCCAGTCCCCGGAGCGCCGGCGCTCGAACAACGTCGGGAACCAGTACTCGCGGAAGTGCTTGAAGGTGTGGTCCGCGCCCATAAAATCGCCGCCTGGGCCGGCCTCGTGAATCACGTCCAGCGCCAGCGACTCGTCATCCAAGCTCACCCCTCGCACAAAGTGACGGTGCATTTCGATCATCTCGGCGGTAAAGACGATCATCTCCGGCGAGGTGGTCAGGCCGCCTTCCATGTAACCCACGTCGTGCACCAGGTTGGCGCCCATCAGCAGCGCGTCGCGGACCTGGTACGCGGCGTCGGCGGTGGCTTGGGCGTCCATGACGGGGGAATCGCTGCAACTCGAGTAGCCCCACGACGGCAGGCGGTAGTGGCGCCCCATCTCGGCCACCATCGCGCGCGCCAACTGGAACTCGGGGGCGCCGTAGACGCTGATAGTGGTTTGCATGTCCAGATGGTGGAGGCCAGTGCCGTAGACGAAGGGGGCGCCTTCCCGCTTCAACTGATGCATTACCAGGCTGCTGAGCACCTCGGCGTTGCCTAGCGCCATGCCGCCGGCGAGCGTAATAGGCGCCGTGCCGCCCATCATCGGCGCCGGCGAGTGGACGATGGGCAGCCGCTGCTCGGCCATGTACAGCAGCTTTTCGGTGGCTGTCTGGCTATGCACCAGAGGCGTCGTCGGCTCCGAGTAGAGGAGCAGCGTCGGGTTCAGTCGCAGTTCCTCGACCCCGCCGTCGGCCGCGGCTGCAGCCATGGCGACGATGGCCTCGCAGTCGGCGCGGTCGTCGGCCACGAAGACGGCCGGCTTGGTCGTGTTGGACAGCATCAGAGCGAACTGGTGCCGGTATTGCTGCTCCGCCGGCACATCCGACGGAATGCCCATGGACATGACGAAGCTGATCTCAGGCAGAGCGTCGCATAGGCGGACGCAGGCTGCCACGTCAGCGGCGGTGAACTTTCGGTGACCCTCTTTCGGGTCCAGGTAGTTGGGGCAGTCGGAGCCGGTTCCAAAGTTCACGTGGCGGCCGGCCAGCTCCGCGCCAATCTCGTCGCCGCCGCGTTTGCACAGGACGATCCGTGACGGAGCCTTGCCGAGCGCCCATTCGACGAGGCCTGGTGGCAGTTTCACTAGGTTGTCGTCGGTGACGAGAGCGCCGGCTTCTTTTAGGAGTGCCAAGGCTTCTTCTTCGTGCACCCGCACGCCGGTTCGACGCAGAATTTCCAACGATGCTTGATGAATGCGCTCGCACCCCTGCTCGTCAAGCAGAGAAAGCCGCGGCCGGGCTACCGAGATAAAGGCGTCTTTCATTACTGTACTGTCTCCTCAATGTCATTTTCCCGTGCCCAGTCGGACTCGCCGCTGACATCTTCAACGTAGTCGAGAAGAGCACGGGCATCTTCAGCCGCTGCCTCACGGATCAGGAGAACCTGGCCGTTTTTCACCTCGTATTGGCGTGGTTCCATACCGTTCAGGTAGTGGGGACCCTTGCGAAGGTTTGCCAGTCGCATTCGGGTTGAAAGACCCCTCGCCAGCCGAAAATCGGCCTCTTGCCAAGGCTACTCCCAACCTTCGCAAGGGTGACTGAACGCTTACACCGAAACAAGATAATCTGCCCCGCTTGTTTCACGAGAACACCACCTTCAAGTCAGCGGTGGTGTATGTCGGAATGTCTTCATCTTCCATCCCGCGCATCGCAGAGGATAGAGACAAGCTAGACCAAAGCTTTCTCTCCTGCCGGACCGCCTCGCGTTCTGCCTTCGCCAGAAGATACTCCACGAAATTTAGCACTTCTGCCTGAAAGGGTGCAGGTGATTTCTCAACATGTTCTTGAATTCTCTCGCTATGCGCCATCAGATAAGCCTCCTACCCTATCTATGGGCGACCAACTTTGGACAGCTCTATTCTACCCCAAATACTTAGGTGCGTAAAGTGATATTCATGGAATGTTTAGAGCCCACTCGGGCGTCGAAAAAGTCGAGTAACCGTTCAGGTGGTGGGGACCCTTGCGAAGGTTTGCCACTCGCATTCGGGTCGAGGTGCCCCTCGCCAGTCGAAAATCGGTCTCTTGCCTGGGCGCTGCCACGGCTGCTCCTAACCTTCGCAAGGGTAGCTGAACGCTTACCTTTTCAATTCTAGGCATCGTTTCAAAACGCCGAAATGGCGGCTTTACACTTTCGGAGCGGAGTCTGCGCTGAAGTGAACATAACCTGCCATTTTGCCGTTCTGGAGGTCACTTTTCGGCCCTTTTGTGCTCTTTTTCGGGCAGAATCGCCGAAAAAGTGTAAAGCGATCTCCGGCCATCCCGGAGCCATATGAAACGATGCCAAGTTTTGGTTCGTAGTGACGACTAAAGTCGTCATTTCGTCATTTCCCCCCTGAACGACTGAAGTCGTTACTACGATGGATTGTAAGCGTTCAGGGGGCAACCCATGGAGCATCCCTTCGACAGGCCCTTCGACAGGCCCTTCGACAGGCTCAGGACGCCGCTCAGGACGCCGCTCAGGACGCCGCCTGAGTAGACCGAGGCAAAGCCGAGGTTGTATCGAAGC
>JAANWY010000040.1 GCA_018263655.1 Anaerolineales bacterium
GACTACTCAGGCACTTCGCACCTACACAAGGAGAGACCGGAAAAAGGGGTCGGTGGGGGGCGGCCGCCCCCCACCGACCCCTTTTTCCGCATTTCCCAGCTGCGAGGCAGTAGCCGGGCACTAGCCTGAGTAACTACAAAAATTATAACACACTTCCGGAGCTTGCCCTAGTTCTCGAAAGCGCGTACAATTGAGGGAGCAAAGTAACTGACGTATTCGTCTCCTTAATATGAAGAGCCGTGTTCGACGATCACCATTGAAGGAGACCCAATGCCTGCTAGAAGACACATCCTCGTAATTTCAATAGCGGCACTCGTGATGCTCTTGTCGGTGTCGACGTGTGGCGGTGACCCCGATACCTTCCAAGGAACCGTTGTCGCTCCGCTGGCAACGCTGTCAGCGCTGACGCCGGGGCCTGAGCTGTACGCCACGTTGACGGCCAAGGCGGGGGATACGCAATCACTGGTTGCTGCGCGACCTGACACACCCACTCCGCGGCCGGCCACGCCAACACCCAGGCCGGCTACGCCGGTGCCGCGACTGGACACAGCCACACCTCGACCACCGACCGCGACGCCTCGGCCAATCACACCAACCGCGCTCCCATCGCCAACGCCTCAGGAAGCTGCCCCCCCTGTTGCCGGAGACGCGTACCTGGAGATACCCCAACAGGTGGGGGTCTTGGGCGAGACTTGGACGCTGTCCGACCTCCGGGTTGGCCTCCACCCCCAGAAGGTCCGCGTCGTCTGGGAGGTAACCGAAGACCGCACCACGGCCCCGTTGACAGAAGCCGTGGAGGTCGACAACACCACATCGCCATTTCCATGGCGCGGTGCCCTGATAGACCCTTCGTGGGGCGCGGCTCGGATCGACGTCATGATGAGCGATACTTACGCCTATAATATCCCGCTAGCTGACCTCCTGCCGATTACGATGCCTGGCAGCTCGACTGTCACCAAGGTCGGCGTGCACCCAACCTTTGACGACGCGCTGCTGGGATTCTCCATCGGCCTCTCAGAGCCGGCGCCGTACGAGGTATTCACGCTGACGGATCCCGTCCGCATCGTCGTCGATGTGATCCTAAAACCCTGAACGACGGACATTGCCAGAACATCACCATATGGAAGCAGTCCAGGACTTCACCGGCCCGGTTATCGAGAACGTCGAACGTGTCATCGTTGGCAAGCGCGAATCTATTGAGCTCCTGATGGTCGCCCTGCTGAGCGGCGGGCATGTATTGCTGGAGGATGTACCCGGTGTGGGTAAGACCATGTTGGCGCGGGCGCTCGCCACCTCCCTCGGACTTGCCTTCAAACGCATCCAGTGTACGCCAGATCTACTGCCGAACGACATCACCGGTGTGTCCATCTATAACCAGAAGACTGCGGAGTTCGAGTTCCGGCCCGGTCCGGTTTTTGCCAACATCTTGCTGGCTGATGAGATCAACCGCGCTACGCCGCGCACCCAGTCGGCGCTGCTGGAGGCCATGCAGGAATACCAGGTCACCGTCGATGGCGTGAGCCGGCCGCTATCGTTGCCCTTCATCGTGCTGGCGACCCAGAATCCCATTGAGTACGAGGGCACCTTCCCGCTACCCGAGGCCCAACTAGATCGCTTCCTGATGCGTGTCAGCCTCGGCTACCCCAGCTTTGCCGACGAGCGGCAGATCTTGCACAATCTCCGTCGCGAGCACCCGATTGAATCGGTGGAACAGGTGGTGGATGGCGCAGCGTTGCTGTCGCTGCGCCGGCGGGTTTGGGACGCGCACATCGACGCGTCGATCGATGATTACATTGTGGCTCTGACCCAGGCTACCCGCAATCACCCCGACATCGCTCTGGGCGCCAGCCCGCGGGGATCGCTTGCCCTGTACAAGACAGCCCAGGCGTGGGCGGCGATGCACGGCCGCGACTACGTCATCCCCGACGACGTGAAACGGCTGATTCCCGTGACCCTCGCCCACCGCCTGATTCTCAAACCTGAATCCCAGCTCCGCGGCCGCACCGCTGAGCGTGTACTGGCCGAAATCCTTGAGCAAACGGAGCTGGACATTGGTGAACTGTGAACAGTGAACTCACACTATGGTCGAGTTGTCCTTGTACGTGCTGATCCTCTTTGCTATCGCTGCGTTGATGCAGATCGACTTCTTCTTCTCGATCCTGTATCTGTTTTTTGGAGCGGTGGTGTTCAGCCGGCTGTGGGCACGCAGAGCCCTGTCCCATCTCCAGCTTGAGCGTCGGCTCGTGAATCGGGCGTTTCTCGGCGAGGAAGTACCCGTTGTATTGACGGTACGCAACACTGGGTGGTTGCCGCTAGTCTGGCTTCAGATCCACGAGAGCTTGCCTATCGACCTGATCATTCCCAACGCTCTGCGCCGTGTGGTCTCGTTGGCGCCCAGAGGCCGGGCTGAGCTGAGCTATATCCTGCGCGGCCGGCGCCGAGGCTACTACACGCTAGGTCCGCTGGCCTTGACCACCAGTGACGTCTTTGGATTCGAAGAAAACACAGTGCGCTGGACGCACGCAGATTACGTAATTGTGTACCCGGAGATCGTTCCGCTCGAGAAGCTTGGCTTACCCTCGGTGTCGCCTTTCGTCAGTCTGCCGACTGGGCGGCCTCGGCTGTTCGAGGACCCAGCCCGCGTCATCGGTGTACGCGATTATCACGCCGGCGACTCGCCACGCCACATAAACTGGAAGACCAGCGCCGCTGCCGGCCAGCTGCTGGTCAAGAAGTACGAGCCGGCCATCGCTCTGGACACGGTGATCTTCCTCGATCTCTACGAATCCAACTACACGCGGCGCACGCAAGACTGGGCCAGTGAGTGTGCCATCGTCGCTGCAGCCTCCATCGCCAACCACCTGACCGAACGACGGCAGGCCGTGGGACTCATCACCAACGGCCGCGACCCGCTGGCTAAAGAGCAGGCTATGCCCCATCCCGTGCCAACTCGCCGCGGACAGGCGCACTTGATGCGCATCTTGGAAGTGCTGGCGCGGGTAGAAGTCGCCGGCACACAGCCGCTGACGACACTGCTCAGCCGGCAGCAGCCGGAGCTGCCCTGGGGCGCTACGCTGCTCATCATCGCCGGACGGGAGAGCGAGGGCCTACCCGAGGCCATCGTGGCAGCGCGACACGCCGGCTTCCCGGTAGTGCTGATGCTGACCGACTTCAGAGCGCCGTCGGGGCGCATCGAACAGCAGCAAGAAGCGCTGGGCGTGCCCGTACACCGCATCAGGGCTTCAGACGACCTTAAGACGCTGTTCGAGAGGTAACTGTTCAGGTGGTCTTGAAAACAGACGCATAAGGTGACCGGCACTTGCGAAATCGGTCCAAGAACGAGCACACGAGGGTCAGCACAGCCACCCATCGTTGAAAACCGGGTTGGAAGTGCCGGTCACCTGAACGCTTTGTTCGAGAGGTGACGATAACGGTGCAACGCACGTGGGTCCAGAAGATCTTTCAGCCCGCTGTCGTGGCTACTATGATGGCCTGCATCGTCGTGAGCGTGGTCCAGTTGCTGCAACTCTTCGTGCCCACCTGGAGCGGCGTGTACCTGACCAGCGTTGTGTTCCTGGCCGCCCTGGAAGCGCCGGCCGCAGGCCGGCTGCTGCGTCGCCGTCGACTGGGATGGAGCGAACGGGTGAGCTTCCGAGTCGGTGAGTGGGTGCTGATTCTGATCGCGCTGAAGCTGGGCAGCTATGCTGCGCGCAGCGTCGATGCCCTCATAGCCGACATGGCACTGTGGCAGGAAGACATCGGCTATTTCTTCAGCGTCGAATACATCATCACCATCGGGCTGACCCTGTTCACCTGGATCACGGCGGCTGACATTCACGAGAATCTGGCAGACCTGGCCATGCCGTACCGAGGCGTAGCGATCGATCGGGAAGCTATTCGGTCGCGTCTGGTGGGACAGTTCTTCTGGGGCGGGCTGATGCTGCTCATTGTGGCCGGCATCACGCGCATCGGTGTTGCACAGATCCTGAACCTGCGCCATCCACCGGTGCCGGGAATCATCATCAATGCCTTGCTCTACTTCGTTCTGGGGCTGTTGCTGCTCAGTCAGGCCCGACTGATGGCTCTGCGGGCGCGGTGGCAGATACAAGACATCCCCGCTGTCAGTGACGTCGGCAGTCGTTGGTCACGCGTGAGCCTAGCCTTCATCCTGCTGCTAGCAGCCGTTGCCCTTCTGCTGCCAACCAGCTACTCCTTCAGTCTCCTCGAAAGCATCGGGGTGATCTTGGGCTTCATCCTCCAGTCGCTGCACATGCTGGCCGGCCTGCTCGTGCTCCTTCTGTCTCTGCCCCTGCTCTTTCTGCTCTCGCTGTTGCCAGGACAAGCTGTTGAGAGCCCCCCCATGCTTCCCAGATCGACTCCCCCGATGGTGCCAGCGTCGCCGGAAGCCGGCGGCCCGTCCTGGTGGGCTGTGCTACGGTCACTCATCTTTTGGGGAGTCGTCATTGGCATCATGGTCTACACCCTGCGCAGCTATTTGGGCTACCGAGGAGAACTCCTGGGCGAGGTGCGAACGCGGTCATGGGTGGCTCGGCTGTGGGCCTTTCTGACCGAGCTGTGGCGCCGGATACGTCATGCGGCCGGCGATAGTGTCGAGCCTCTTCGCCGGCGCTTGGCCGAGCTGGCGCCAGAGGGAGTCGACATCGGCGCGCGCCGGCTCTGGCGCTGGCGGCGCCTGTCGTCCATGAACCCGCGCGAGCGCATCCAGTACTACTACCTGTCTTTCCAGCATCGGGGGGAGAAAGCCGGCCGGCCCCGTCGAAAAGGCGAAACCCCTCACGAATACAGTGGCTCGCTGCGTCAGAAGAAGCCGGAAGTGGAGCCAGATCTCACGCAACTGACGGATGCCTTCATCGAAGCCCGGTACAGCCTGCACGCAATCACCGGCGAGCGCGCCGGCCTCCTGCATGAGACCTGGAACCGTATCAAGCGCGCCTTGCGGGCATGAGAGGTTTGTTCTGTTGATGGAACGCTACCCGGGCTCGTTCAAATAGACCCGGGGAACGCGAGCGGCCAGGCCGGTGACAACCTCATAATTGATTGTGCCAAGCTTGCCGGCCAGCTCCTCGGCAGTGATGACCTCATCGCCCTGCCGGCCCAAGAGCACCACCTCGTCTCCCTCGCCAACGTCCGGTACAGCGCTGACATCTACCACGAACAGGTCCATGCAGACCCGACCGACGATGGGGCATCGCCGGCCACCGATCAGAACCTGACCTCGGTTGGACAACAGACGCGGATAGCCGTCTCCGTAGCCGAAGGGCACCAGCGCCACGCGCGTGTCACGTTGGGTGGTGTAAGTGCGGCCATAACTGATGCTGGAACCAGAGGTCAGGGTGCGGACGCGTCCGACGCGCGCCTTGAGCGCCAGGGCCGGCCGAAGGCTCACGGCCCGCCCCACGTCTGGCGAGGGATAGAGACCGTAGAGGGCGATGCCGCAGCGGACCATGTCCAGGTGGGTCTCCGGCAGGTCCAGGGTAGCGGCGCTGTTGGCTACGTGGCGCACCTCAACTTGGAAGCCGGCCGTTTCCAAGTTCCGAAGCGCTCGGTGGTAAATGGAGAATTGCCGGCGCGTGTACGTTTTGTCAGCTTCGTCGGCCACGGCGAAATGGGTCCAGAAACCTTGCAGACGCAGGCCCGGCAAGCTTAGTATTTCACGCGCGAAGGAGACCACCTCTTCTGGCAACACACCGAAGCGCCCCATGCCTGTGTCCACCTTCAAATGCACAGCCACGGTCCGGTCAGCGGCCTGTGCTTGCTGCGAGAGGGCCTGAGCCACAGCCGGCGAGTTGACGGTTGGTGTCAGCTCATGGGAGATGACGGACGCTGCTCCATTGGGGGCGATGGGCCCCAGAACCAGAATGGGGGCACAGATACCCGCCCGGCGCAGAGCGGTGGCCTCCTCCAGACGCGCCACGGCCAGCCGGCCGGCGCCATAGACCAAAGCCGTGCGAGCCACGGCTTCTGCACCGTGGCCGTAAGCGTTAGCCTTGACCACCGCACACAATTCCACCGCCGGCCCGATATGCTTTTTGATAGCCCGCACATTGTGCGCAATGGCCCCGAGATCAATCTCTGCCCAGGTGCAACCTTCAATCAACGCCTGCGATCCCATTGGTCACTATTTCTGCAACTACTCAGGCTCGGTAAATCGCAATCTAGGTTCGTAGTCAGCCACGGAGGCGAAGCCGGAGTGGCGTCCTGGCGTCCTGCGGTATCACGACGGCACTCCACTGCGTTCCGGACGGATGTGCGCATCCGCGCTC
>JAANWY010000400.1 GCA_018263655.1 Anaerolineales bacterium
GGTGCGGGTTTGCGACGGTTCTTCGAACAAGCCGCACCCCCTTCGATGAACTCAGGACGTCGCTTCGATACGACCTCGGCTTCGCCTCGGTCTACTCAGGCGGCGTCCTGAGCTTGTTGAAGGGATGCTGTCTGTGATCCCGATGCTAACTGGGGACTCATTTATGCCTAGGTGTTACTAGCTTGATGGAAGTCCTGGGACAGTCTCGATTTTGTGGCTTTTTGATAAGCCGCAGGGAGTGATTCGTGACCAGACATATTGGTAAACACTTGATTTCTCTCATTCCCACCATGTTGGGGGTGACGATCCTTGTCTTCTTGTTCATTCACCTCATCCCCGGTGACCCGGTCATGGCGATTCTGGGCGAACATGCTACTGAAGAGAGCATCGCTGCCCTTCAAGAACAATTAGGGTTGAACAGAGCACTCTTCCTAAATGTCGACGCCTTGGGTCAGACCGTTCGTGGCGAAACTAGCGTAAATGAAGGGCTCCGAACCTTCTTTGATTCCCAATACTTCCGCTTCCTGAGCCGTCTACTACGAGGTGATTTGGGGCGATCAATCCACGAACGCACCCCAATTGCCGGCACACTAAAACAAAAGTTCCCAGCTACAGTGGAGCTAACTATCTTTTCCATGCTCTTTGCCATTATGGTGGGCATCCCAGCTGGAATTGTCTCTGCCACACGGCGCAACTCTATTTTCGACAACGTGAGCATGATCGGAGCTCTGGTAGGGGTTTCCATGCCTATCTTCTGGCTAGGCTTGATGCTCATTTTCTTTTTCGGTGTCAAGTTGAGTTGGTTTCCCACCTACGGTCGTTTTCCGGTTGACTTGTCTCTGGAGACTACCACCGGCCTTTTCGTGTTCGATAGCATCATCACCGGCAATTCTGAGGCCCTTAAGCTAAGTCTCAAACACCTGGCCATGCCGGCCATTGCCCTGGGCACAATTCCGATGGCTACCATTGCTCGCATGACGCGCTCCAGTATGCTCGACGTGCTACAGGAGGATTATGTCCGCACAGCCTACGCCAAAGGGTTGAGGGAGAGAACCGTCATCATCCGTCACGCTCTCAAGAATGCCTTCTTGCCCGTCATCACCATCATCGGCCTGCAGGTGGGCAGCCTGCTGGCCGGAGCAATCATGACTGAGACGGTCTTTTCCTGGCCCGGAATGGGCAAATGGGTATACGATGCCATCCTGGCCCGGGATTACCCCGTCGTGCAGGTGGCTGTCTTGATCATCACTGTAAGTGTAGCTTTGTCCAACCTGGTCGTTGACGTTTCCTATTCCTATCTTGATCCCAAGATTCGGTACGATTGAGGACGCGTATGGCTGAGACAACTGCTCGCAGAAAAGTGGAAATACCAGCGGATTCTGCAATGCGCAAACACCGCTCTTTGACAGCCGACGCCTGGCGGCGGCTGATTTCCCTCAATACCGCGCGCTTGGGTATGGTCATCATTGGTCTCCTGTTGCTGGTGAGCATTTTGGCGCCCATTGTACATGACTACAACCCAAAAACGGACTCCAATCTCAGGGCCCGGCTCCAGCCTCCCTCACGCGAGCACCTTCTGGGAGCCGATAACCTGGGGCGAGACGTGCTAGTGCGGTTGATCCACGGTGCACGATATTCGTTGGGGGTGGGCATCATTTCGGTAGGAATTGGCCTGACCATTGGCGGGACCCTGGGTATGCTGGCCGGCTTTCTTGGAGGAGCGACGGACAAAATCATTATGCGCTTCATGGACATCATCTTGGCCTTCCCGGCCATGCTCCTGGCTATCGCTATCGTCGCCGTGCGCGGACCAGGGTTGAACAACACGATGGTGGCCGTTGGGGTGGTCTTTATTCCCATCTTTGCCCGCCTGACGCGCTCGATGGTGTTATCGGTTAGGGAACATGAGTATGTTATAGCTGCCACCTGCGCCGGTGCGACGAGGCTACGCATCCTCTCTCGGCACATATTGCCTAACATCCTCTCGCCCATCATTGTGCAATCCACTCTAGGGTTGGCCAGCGCCATTCTCTCGGCGGCGGGGCTGGGCTTTCTGGGACTGGGACAGCAGCCGCCTAAGCCGGAGTGGGGGGCGATGTTGAGTGATAGCTACAAGTTCCTGGCCCGAGGAGCCTGGTGGGTCATCGTCTCTCCGGGTGTAGCCATCATGCTCTCGGTGTTGGGCTTCAACTTGCTGGGCGACGGGCTGCGGGATGCGTTGGACCCGCGACTGCAGGAATAGCAGCTTGCGTGTCGAGACATTCTATCGCATTAGGGAAAAAGTCGCACTACGGTATCATCTCAATATTTCGGGGCTATGTAGGTCGAAATGGTATTTCGACCCGACGATTTACCAAATCGTCCTACATGCCGACGATTTACCAAATCGTCCTACATGTCCCCCCATATATTGAGAAGACACGCACTACGCTCCGGCTGGATCGCCAGATCCAGGCTGCAGGGCGACGGATTGTCAAATCCGTCGCGAGCGTAAGTGTCACTTTTTCCTCAATGCATTCTATCATCTAGTACCGGACAGTTGTTTTCATTCAAGCCCTTTTGCATCGCTCTGATTCTGCTGAGCCTGTCGACGGTCGGCATGACGTGCATCGCCGTTGCCACGCCGACCCCGACGCCACCTCCGCCGGCGGCGACATCGCCCCTTTCTACGCCTGTCCCTTCGCTGACAGCCGCGCCTGCCTCACCGACTGCAACGTTCGGTCCCCAGGTGCTGCGTTTCGGACTGCCGGCCGCGCCCGTCAGGCTGGACCCCGCCCTGTCCACAGACGCGGCTTCAGCTCTGGTATCCGCGCAGTTGTATGAGACACTGGTGCGTTTCGTACCGGGCACGACACAGATCGAGCCGGCATTGGCCGAAAACTGGTCTGCTTCGCCCGACGGCTTGACGTGGGAATTCACACTGCGGAAAGGCGTCAGGTTCCACGACGGCACACCGCTCACGGCGAAGACCGTCGTGTGGAACTTTCAACGCTGGATGGACCCACATCACCCGGCTCATCACGGCGACTTCCGCTATTGGGAAGGCATGTTTGGGAGCCCCGAGGAAGAGGTCGGCGCGGAAGGAAAACCGCAGACCCTCGTGGCAGCAGTGGAAGCACCCGATGACCAAACGGTCCGCCTCGTACTGAACAGCCCCTTTACCCCCCTGCTGCACAACTTGGCGCTGGGTGCCTTTGCCATCCTAAGCCCGGATGGGGTCATGGCCGAAGGGGCTGAAGTCTATGGAACGCCCTCCGGCCCTCAGCCCGTCGGCACCGGCCCGTTCCGGCTGATCGGTTGGCAAGAGGATGAGGTAACGCTGGCGGCCAACCAGGATTATGTGGCTGGCCCGCCGGCCCTCAGCCAATTGATCTTTCACATAATCCCTGACGCCAGCACACGATTCGGAGCGCTGGAAAGCGGCGACATCCACGGAATGAGCACACCATCGCAGGCCGACCTGGCCCGGGCCAATGAAAGTGCCAGTATCCGCGTCATCATGGATCCCAAGCCGACGACGGCTTTCTTGAATTTCAATCTGGATGGAGAGTTCTTGGGCAACCATGAGGTGCGACAGGCCATCGCCCACGCCATCAATAAGCCGGCGCTGGTCGAGAAAGCCTTCGGTCCAAACTGGCTGCCGGCAACCCAGATGCTGCCGCCAAGCCTCTGGGGGTACAACGAATCAATCGTCGACTACCAGTACAATCCCGAGCGCGCGCGCGAGTTGCTGGATATCGCTGAACTCCCCGCTGAATTCGAGGTAGACCTATGGTATCCGGATCGGCCGCGGCCCTACTTACCGAACCCTCGACTGACAGCCGAAATGATCGCGCGAGACTTGGAGGCTGTCGGGATTGATGTGACGCTGGACACCGAACACTGGTCAGCGTACCTCGTCGATCGAAGCCAGGGCGCACTTCCGATGTGGTTATTGGGCTGGACCGGCTATAACGGAGACCCGGACAGTTTCTATTTCTACCACTTCGGTCTTCCGACGCCTCGCGAGGGGAATTATGTCAATGTAGACCTGCGGGACTTACTGTTGCGCGGACAAGTGATCGTCGAGCCGGAGATGCGTGAGGAAATATACCAGGAGGCTGCCGCCATGGTGCATGAGGATGTGCCCCGGATGTTCCTCGCCCACCCTCGAGAGCCTGTGCTGCTGTCCTCTCGGGTGACCGGCTTCACTCCCAATCCGGCCGGCCCGGAGACGTTTCTCAACGTCAGGCTGCGGCCATAGTGAGACACACCCACGTACCTGAAGCGCCTTATTCTGCCGCTGTTGTCTCAGGAGGACTGGGTAACTCCACAATAAACGTTGCCCCCTCCCCCCCAGTGCTCTCTGCCCAAAGCTGTCCGCCGTGCGATTCAATGATCCCCTGACACAAACTCAGCCCCAGCCCCACACCTTCCCCCACCCCCTTGGTCGTGAAGAAAGGATCAAAAATCCGCGACATGTGGGCCATCGGTATGCCTGGGCCTGTGTCACTGAACATGACACGCACGACATCCCCCATGTGCGTGGAGCTCACACGCAGATCGCCGCCACCCTGCGGCGCCATGGCCTGGCACGCGTTGCTCATAATATTGTCCCAGACCAGCTTGAGTTGATGAGCGTTGGCTTGGACTTCCGGCAGTGACGAGTCCAACTCAGGCTCCAGCGTGACTTTGCTGCGACGGATCCGCCGCGATATATTCTCAAAAGACCCGCGAAGTGTCTCGTTGACGTCGACAGCAGAGCGCACGGGGCTTTGCTGTCGCGCAAAGGCCAGCAGGTCCTGCACGATGCGACGCGCTCGCATCGCCCCGCGAACGATCCGGTCCAGGTCCGCCTGCAAGTCCTCATCGTCAGCTTCCTCCTGCAGGATCTGGGCGAACCCTAGAACGGCCGTGAGTGGGTTGTTAAGCTCGTGAGCAGCGCCGGCAACTAATCGACCGAGAGCCGCCGACTTCTCCGCCTGAAGCAGTTGAGCCTGCATACTCTTGGCCTCGGTCAAGTCACGGACAACAAACAAATACGACTCCATGCCGACGATGGGTGAAGCCGCAATCAGACACGGGATGCGGCTCCCATCGGTCTGGCGCAACGCCGCCTCGAATTCTTGATCTTCGCCCAACTGGACAGCTTCAAAGCGGTGTTGCACAGTTTCTAGATCGCCGTTTTCGACGAGCCGGAATACCCCTTGCCCCACAATTTCTTCAGGATCAAAGCCCGTCAACTCTGGAAGCCGGCTATTGGCGTAAGTAACCGCACCGTCTGGATCAACGACCAAGACGATGTCCAGCATACTAGCGAGGATAGCGGGCACCAAGTCGGAAATCATGTTACCTGAAGTATACCCGCCCAAACGCCGATAACTGAGCTGTAGGCGTGAAGATTGTGTGAATCTTGCGCGCAGAAAGTGGGGGTCGGTCTAGGATTCCGATTCTGGAGAGCGAATCGTATACCCATGACGCCGTATTGTCTTGACGTACGTTGGATCTGAGGGGTTCGGTTCGATCTTGAGCCGAACGTTTCTGATATGGGCGCGGACCAGGTCCGGAGAGCCGGCGCCCTCTGGATAGCCCCAGACCTCCACCAGAAGCTGTTGCGGCGAAACGATCTCCCCGGCGCGTTCCATGAGGTACTTGAGCAGGTCGTACTCCGTCGGCGTGAGCAGGATGCCCGTGCCCCCAGCGATGGACACTTCGGCCGTGCGTGAGTCTAGTGTGAGATTGCCCACGGTTGTCGTCGGTGAGGGTGCTCCCTTGGGCTGGCGCGGCCGCAGAAGTGCGTCTACGCGGGCACGGAGTTCTCGAATATCGAATGGCTTGGCGATGTAGTCATCAGCGCCGGCGTCAAGGCCATCCACCAGATCTAGTACAGTGCCCTTGGCCGTCACCATGAGGATGGGGGTGTCCGCGGTATCCGGTCGTGTCCGCAGCTGGCGACACAGCTCGATCCCGTCCATGTGGGGCATCATGATGTCCAACGTAATCAAGTCCGGCTCCTGCCGGTCGATTTCAGCCAGGGCCTGCGCGGCCGTATTCACCACAGCTACCTCATAATCGTCCCGCCGCAGGATACGCGCGATGGTGGCTGCGGCGTCCAGATCATCTTCAACCACAAGTATCATTGCCATGACGGTCCCCTGCCCCTTGCGTCGGTCTTAACTCGACATTGTTAGATTTCATCGCCCGCATGGCCCTCTCCCCCCTAGCCAGAT
>JAANWY010000401.1 GCA_018263655.1 Anaerolineales bacterium
TAGCCCCAAATAAGTACCTTGATAAAGCTGGGCGAGGTCTCCCGACCGATGCCCCCTACGTCTCGGTCAGGAGACCTTCGACAGCATGAAAGAACTTCGCGGGGGCCACTTAGCCTTCAGCCTCTTGGCCCATGGCCGGCACGTACATCTTCTCGACATACTCCTTCACCATCCGCCGCATGTTGAATTGGGGGACGCATGTGCGGATCGAGGCCTTGACGACCTTCAGCCAGCCGCGCGGAACGCCGTCTGCGTCGCGATCGAAGTAGAGGGGGACGATCTCTTGCTCCAGTGTCTGGTACAGCGATTCCGCATCGGCGGCGGCCTGTTTCTCTTGATCGTCGAACTCTTCGCCTGCGCCGATAGCCCAGCCGTTTGTGCCGTCGTAGGCTTCGGGCCACCAACCATCCAGTACGCTGAAGTTGGGCACGCCGTTTAGGGCAGCCTTTTGACCGCTGGTGCCACTGGCCTCCATCGGCCGGCGCGGGTTGTTCAACCACACGTCCACTCCCCGCACCATATAGCGTGCGATATTGATGTCGTACTCTTCGACGAACACCACGCGCCCCCTGAATCCAGGCTGTTTCGAGAGCTCGACGATGCGCTTGATCAAGCCCTTACCAGGCTCATCGGCCGGGTGGGCTTTGCCGGCGAAGATGAGTTGCACGGGCTGATCTTCTTTGTTCAGGATGCGCTTGATGCGTTCGATATCGCGGAAGATCAAGGTCGCTCGCTTGTAAGTTGCGAAGCGTCGGGCGAAGCCAATAGTCAACGCATCAGGGCTGAGGAGTGACTCGGCGCTTGTGACAGCGTCGAGGGATGCGTGATTGCGTTCGCGCTGTTGGCGAATCCGTCGGCGCAGATGGTTGATCATTGTCTGCTTCTGCCGCAGGTGTGTTTGCCACCACTCGGCATCCGGAATGTCTTCGACGGCCTCCCAAGTTCCTGGCTCATCCACGCGGTCTGCCCAGTCAGGGCCCAGATACTCATCAAATAGCTTCGCCAGTTCCGGCGACAACCAGGTCCGGGTGTGCACGCCATTGGTGATGTCTTGGATGGGGACCTCTTCAACAGGTCGATCCGGCCAAATCACGTGCCACATTTTGCGCGATACCTCGCCATGTAGCTTGCTGACACCGTTGTAGCGGTTGGACAGTTTGAGCGCCAGCACCGTCATGTTGAAGCGGGCTCTCCAGGGCATCTCGTGATATCCGAGGGCCATGAAGCCATTCCGATCCAAGTCCATGCGCGGCCAGTAGCTGCCAAAATACTTCTCCATCAGGTCGAAGGGGAATGCATCGTGGCCGGCTGGCACCGGGGTGTGAGTCGTGAAGACGTTGTGTTTGCGCACGTGCCCCCGGGCTTCGTCGAAGGTCAGGCCTTCCTCTTCCACGAGCTCCCGAATCTGCTCCAAGACCATGAAAGCCGAATGCCCTTCGTTCATATGCCAGACGGTGGGCCGGATACCGAGCGCTCGCAGCGCCCGCACACCACCGACCCCCAGCACGTACTCCTGCGCGATGCGCATCTCGTGGTCGCCACCGTACAGCCGGGCCGCCAGCTCCCGATCTTCAGGCGCGTTCGGATGTACATCTGTGTCCAGCAGGAAAAGCGGTATGCGCCCGACTTGGATCTGCCATACTGTGGCGTACAACTCGCGACCAGGCAGGTTGACCTGGACCACAATCTGTGCCCCGGAGCTGTCCACGGCCGGCTGCGCGGCGACATTCGTGAAGTCCAACTTCTCATGCAGGGCTTCTTGCTCACCATGCCCGTTGATGAGTTGGCGGAAGTACCCTTGTGGGTAGAGGAAGCCAACGCCCACAAACGGCAGACCGAGGTCGCTGGCCGCCTTGCAGTGATCGCCAGACAGGATGCCGAGACCTCCAGAGTATATGGCCAGCGACTCGTGGAGGCCGAATTCGGCTGAGAAGTAGGCAACCGTGTGATCGGTGAGTTGCGGATAGGTCTGATCGAACCACGTCTGCTCGGGCTTCCGATAGGCATCGAAAGCTTCCATGACCTTCTTGTAGTTGGCAATGAACGTGTCGTCGCCGGCAGCGCGCTCCAATTTCCGAAGCTCGACCCAGCGCAGGAACTTGACCGGGTTGTGATAGACATACTCCCACAGTTCTGGATCGATCGAGCTGTATAGCCGGCGCGCTTCCGGTGTCCAGCTCCACCACAGGTTGTAGGCCAGTTCGCTGAGCCGGCTGATTCGGGGCGGCAAGAGCAAAAGCCCTGATCGGCGAGTTGAAGAATACACGGTTTGTGACCTCCTCGGTTTATTCTCACTCAGGCATGCATGATGCACCCTGGCATTGATTGCCAGCGGCAGCGTAGTAGCTTATCAGACCAGTTGAGATGATGGGGTCAATTATGGGAACGCCGAGTTCCTGTTCGAGAAGCGGCGCGATGCGCAGCGTAGAGAAGCCGGTACAGGCTAGCAGGATGGTGTCGGCACCAGTAGCCATGAGCCGCTGGCCGGCCGCAACGCTTTCTTCCATGCCGGTCGCTGACGCCAGATCCACCGTCGTCTGCACGGTCTCGGGCTTGTCACAACTGACAAGTTGATCGCCCAGTGTTTCAATGATGGGGGACGGGACAGTGTTCGTGATCCCGAGAACACCGACTGGCTTGCCCAGGGTCCGCGCCACGCTGGCCGAGGCTGATCCAGCGCCGACCACCGGTACTGTGACCGCTCCGCGTAGCTCGGCCAAGCCAGGATCGGCCGCACAGCTCACCAGTAGGACGTCGACTTGATCTTGACGTTCCATCTCTTGACCCAAGCTTACGATCTTGGGCACGGCCTTGTGCACTTCTTCGTCATTCCACAGCCCTCGGGGATGCCCCTCGATGCAGCGGCTGGTGACGGCCAGGCCTGGGTCCCCGATGAACGCTTCAATCAGCCGGCCGTGACTGTTCAATTGCTCTTCATCGGAGAGGGACAATACGCGGATCAGCCCGATTCTGATCGTGCGATGCGATCCACTGTGCTCGGTTGCCGGCTCAGGCGCTTGCCAGGTCAGCAACTGTCCCGAGATTGTTTCAGCAGCAGTGCGCGTGGCGTCGAGCAGATTGTCTAATTTCTCATCAGTGAACCGCGCCGCCAGGCCACCAATGCTAAACGCCGCGATGATCTCCCTGTTACTGTCTCTCACCGGCACTGCGATGGCCGCCACGCCGGGGGTTAGCTCACCAATGCTGTAGGCCCAACCTTGCTGGCGAATGGTCGCCAGGTCTTCCCCCAATGCGTCGGGGGCAGTGATGGTGTCCGGCGTGTGCGCTGGTAGGCCGCGCGCGATAAGCTCCTCCCGCACCTGAGGTGGGAGGTAGGCTAGCAGCAACTTGTTTGAGGCGCCGGCGTGGAGCGGGTAGCGTCCACCGATGTCCATTGTGACACGAACGCGCTGCGGGCTGTCGATCCTGTCGATACACACACTCTCGTCGCGACTCACCACGGTCAGGAACACGCTTTCACCCGTCTCTTTACACAACTGTGTCATCACCGGATGGGCAACCTGACGTAGATCGATGCCCGACAAGACAACATTCCCCAGTTCGACCAGTTTGGGGCCCAGGCGAAACTGCGAGCTCCCATCAACCCGAGTCACGAATCCTCGACGCTCGAGCGTGGCCAAGCTGCGATAGACAACGCTGCGATGCTCACCGAGGACATCAGCTAGCTCGCTGCTACCCCACTTTGGATGCTCTTCATCGAACTGCTGCAGTACTTCCAGCGCGCGATCAACAGTCTTCAAATAGGCACTATCTGATTGGGACATTACAATATACCTCACGTCTACTACATGGATAACGTACGTAACGTTCAGCTATCCTTGCGAAGGTTGGGAGTCGCCTTGGCAAGGGGCCGATTTTCGACTGGCGAGGGGCACCTCAACCCGAATGCGATTGGCAAACCTTCGCAAGGGTCCCCATCACCTGAACGGATACCGCAAGGGTTCCCTTACATCTGACGGATACAACAACACTACAGCACTTCAGCTAGCAAACGACTGACGGCCGCGTTAGCCAACACCGTTGGCGCGCCTGTGGTTTCCTTGACAGTCTGCCGGTGGTCTTCCTGGAAGCCCATGCAGTCCATGACGATCAACTCAGGATTGTGTCTCAGGAGCTCCCGCCCGGCTTGGGGGATGCGTTCGGCGTCCCCGTATGGATCCGCCGGCGCCACCGCCACCTCGCGCGACACTTCGGACCAGCGGGCCGTCGCGGCCTCGGCTTGTTCGGCTAGCGGGATGATTATGCCCAGGCGCCGGGGGTGGAAGGCGAGAACGATGTGGGGAAGCATCCGGTCCGGCTCGGCGACCAGTACCGGCCGACGCCCTGTGGCTCGAGCCTCGGGGCGAGGCTTGAGCTCGGGGAATTCGCCCGTGCACAGCATCAGGATCGTGCCGGCGCCAGCCTCCTGCACGCGGTCGAAAGCTATCTCCAGGCAGGGGAGCAGCCGCTCCTTCGATACCACCACCGACTGCCCGTCCGCCATGCGGGTCGTCAGGACGTATTCGCCGGGTCGGGGTCTGAACGTCTGCACTTCTTCGATATCCAGCCCATCCAGCGCGCCGGCTTCTACGATACGTGTGCCGGCCGGCAGATATTGCCGCATCTGTGGAACCACATCAGAGCGCGGCGCCTGTCCAATGGTCACGATGCCGAGGGTGTTCATCTACTACTTCCCCAGCGTCTGCAAGTGCGTCATCGGTCCGTAAAGTTCCACAAGCCGCTCGAATTCCGTGGCATCGTAGAACGTGCAACGGCCGGCACCAAAGGCCTTGACTACCTCGATGCAGAAGCGGGCGGCCCCCTCGATGTCCATAATTTGGTTTGCTCCCGTAGCTGAGCCGGGCACCGGGAGTTCGCTAGTTAGCGCCACTCCCACGACGGGCGCATCCGTTGCGGTGGCCGGCTGGACAATGGAGTTGATGTGGTCTATCCCGTTCCCGTAGGGCGTGATGTCTTGTGTGGTGATGGGGACAACGCTCGGCGATTGGCCGGTGACATAAGTCATGAGATCCAGCAAGGGAGCGCTTACCTTCAGAACGAAGCCTTCTTTGATCGTGGGGGTGATGGCGAACCCCCGGCGGTTGATGACTCGGTTGCCGCGCGTGGTGTCAATCGAGAGGATAGCGTCCATGTCCTCGGACACTTCGAGTTCGTTCATCTTTGCGATGTCAACCGGCGAGCCCATGAAGGGCACAGGCTCGTGGGGCTCCGTTGGTGCGTCGGGGCAGATGTGGGTGGCCATCATCACGTCACCCGTCGTCTGGTCGCCCTCGCGAGCCATGTCTGCTAGCTTGAGGGCTGTCGCCAGGGCGGTGATGGCGCCATCGGCGTCGGAGACGAGGCCGATGGCTTCCGGGCGGGCCCCAACGCCGCCCAGACGCCCGATCACACCCAGCGTGGGCGCAGAACCGCCGGCGCTCTTGCCCTGCCGGCCGGCCAGCACTATGCGCACAAAGTCCGTCGAGCCCTTCTCGGATTCCACAGCTTGGACATCCACCTCGACGCCTCTGGCGCCGAAGATTTCACTCACGCGGTCACCGTCGGCTAGCGCACTGTCTAGCGCCTCATAGATCTCAATCACTTGTTTCAAAGCCATAGCGAGAGTGTTGCAGAATTCGCCGATTAGCCAAATTCAGCCGATTTTCGACTAGGCCCTTGACACCTCCGCCGAAACTCGCTAATCTGATGCTAGAAATCGGGCCGAGTACTCA
>JAANWY010000041.1 GCA_018263655.1 Anaerolineales bacterium
GAGAGTGATCATAGGGCTTCACGTTATGCCACTTATACCGCCGCCACTGGTGCGCCAGATCATCATCTGAAGTAATTGCCTTGACAATGTTAAATTGCCTGGCGTGTTGGGCGAAGGTCTCCTGACCGAGCCGAACGGCCTCGGTCAGGAGACCTTCGCCCATCGCGAGACGTAATCTAACAATGTCAAGGTAAGAAGACAATCCGTTCGTTTCCCAATTCGCTGTAGTGTTGCTGAGAACAGCCGGACTTTGCGAGAACTCTCCGGTCTTGGGAGGAGGTGATCGCCAGCGAGAGTACTAAAGTAGTGATTCTGCATCTGTAGCTCCATTCGTAATTGTGAAGTAAAAATAACCCGTTCCGTAAAGGAGGAACCTGATGCGACAGAAAATCCAACTCTTCGTGCTGTTGATCGCGGTACTGACTATCACGGTCGCCTGTTCCCAGCCTACTCCACAAGTGGTGGAGAAGGAAAAGATCGTCGAGCAGACGGTCGTCGTCGAGAAGGAAGTCGAAGTAGAGAAAGAGGTCGTCGTCACGGCCACACCGGCGCCGGCCGGCGAGGCCGCGACTATTCGCATCGGCGGCCTAGGACCACTTTCCGCGCCCGGCACGGTCGTGGGTGGCATCGCCATGCAGTTTGCAATGAACTTGGCCGTACAGGACATCAATGAGGCCGGCGGCGTCTTGGGCAAGCCCATGGAGCTCATCTTTGCCGACACCGAGGGGCTGCCGGAGCGAGGTACGTCCGTGGCCGAGCGGTTGATCCAGGAGAACGGCGTGGTTGCGCTGGCCGGCGAATATCACAGCGCTGTTGGCCGAACGATTGCCGAGGTCGCGCACGAGGAGCACATCCCCGTCCTATTCTCCGAGACGTGGGGCGATTTCATCACCGAGACAGGCTACCCCGAGGTCTTCCGGATCGCGCCGGCTTCGACGATGGTGTCCAAAGTAACGGCCGAGTGGCTGGCGGCCATTGACGTCGAAACCGCGGTGATCATCGCCGAGAACACGGACTTCGGCATCGGCGCCGTCGAATCCGACACCAAGTTCATGGAGGAAGCCGGCATCACGGTTGCAGAGCCCATCTTCGTGGAGCTGGGTACGCAGGACTTTCAACCCATCCTGGCCCGTATTCAGGCCATGGACCCACTGCCGGATGCCATCCGCATGAACGTGACCGGCGAGAACAGCTACAACGTAGAGCGGCAGATGACCGACCTGGGGCTTGCTCCGACTGAGGAGACCGTCGGCATTGCGAACCAGGTCGCGATCCAGTCAGAGTTTTGGGAGAGTGTGCCCAACGGTGAGCATTGGACGTTCACCCTAGTCGGGCTGCCCCCCAGCCTGTACAACGAGACGACCGAACGGGTCGCGACGGCCTATCGGGGACAGTTCGATACGCAGCCACCCAGCTATGCGCTGGAAGCCTACGACACGATGTGGATTCTGGCCGATGCTATCGAGCGCGCCGGCACAACAGAGCCTGATGCCCTGATCAAGGCGATCGAGGAGACCGACATCGATCTGGCTCAGGGTCGCTACTACTTCGAGTACACCAGCGACAACCCGGTGCCCGACGATGTGCCGGCCTTCATGTGGCACCAGTGGCCCGATCCGGCGGTCCTCATGCTCCAGTACTTCGAGAAGAACCAGGGGCCGGCCGATGCGGCCGTAATCTGGCCGCCGACGTACCAGACTCACGGTACGAGCTACATCACGCCTGGCACGACGCCGTAGTGTGATGCGTGGTAGGTGATGCGTATTGCGACGCGTGTCACGTGTTGCGTGGTCCGTTCCTAACGGATTCACGCAACACGTGACTCATGAGTCGGTTAGTGATGATCTAGAGAATGAGTGAGATGGGACTACATCCAACCGTAATCGTGTGGGGTTTGCTCGCCGGCCCGATTTGGGGGCTCATTGGCGCCTGGGGTTTACCTCGCGTGTACCGTCAGAAGGGATTGGGCGCGTCCGGGGCTGGTACAGTCGGCGCGTTGGCCGGATTCGTTGCCGGCCCGCTCCTGCTGGCACCACTGTGGTACTTCACCCCTGAACTGACCCGGCGTTGGAGTGTGGGCGTCGCGGCTTTGGCGGCCCTCGAGCTGTACACGCTGTTTGCTATTCTCTATCCCGACAACCTATGTGTTACAAATAGAGATTACGTTCTGAACCAAGTCGCCAGTGGGTTGACCATTGGCTTCATCTATGCCCTGATGGCCGTGGGATTGACTCTCATTTACTCGGTGCAGGGTGTTATCAGCTTCGCCCATGGGCAGTTCTACATGGTCGGCGGCTACGTCTCGTACTATCTGCTACAACTTCTGACAGATTTCAATCCAATTATCGGTGTCCCAGTGGCCGGTCTGGCTACGCTCATCATTGGTATGGCCTTCGAGCGCACCTTTCTGCGGCCCATGCACTTAGGTCAGATCGAACGGGCCGGCGAATACGCTATCCTGGTGACGTTCGGATTCGGTTTTTTTCTCGAATACACGACTTTGGCGGCCGTCGGTCCGTTTTCCCAGAAGACCGGGCCGTTCATCAATGCCGGCAGTTTTGTGCTTGGCCCCCTGCGCCTACTCCCTAACCGTCTGGTGGCGGCCGCCGTTGGCATCGGTTTGATTTTGGCCCTTTTGTATCTGATCCGCTACACGTGGCTGGGCAAAGGGCTGCGAGCTGTCAGCCAGGACAAGCAAGCCGCGGCCGTCTCCGGAGTGAACCCGCTTACGATGAATACGCTGGCCTTTGGCATTGGCACCATGCTGGCCGGCATGTCCGGAGCGACACTGATACCAGTCTTCACCTGGGTGCCGTGGGTCGGCGCCACCGCGGCTGTTCGCTCATTCGTCATCATCGTGCTGGGAGGCCTGGGAGCGATCCCGGGGGCTCTGTTCGGCGGGCTCATCATCGGGCTGGTGCAGGCCCTGGGGGCCGGTTGCTATCCCGACCCGAGTAAGGGGGCCGCCTACAAAGAAGCATTCGGACTCGTGATTTTTGCGTTGGTCCTGCTCTGGCGGCCGACCGGGTTGTTCGGGAGGGAACAATGATGCGCCGCATTGATCGTCGGTGGGTTGCAACGGGCATCCTAGTCGTGCTGTTGCTGGTGGCGCCCTCGTTTCTGAAATCCAGTTATCGGCTGTCAGTGGTGACTGGCGGGTTCTTCTATGCGATTTTGGCAGCCAGTTGGGCGCTGCTCTCCGGACTGGCCGGCCAGTTCTCCTTCGCCCACATGGCGCTGACGGGCATCGGGGCCTATACTGCTGCTCTCCTGGGCCGTGACCTGGGCACGTCGCCTGTGACTGGCATTATTGTGGGCACGCTGATGGCTGGGCTGGTGGGATTGATCATCGGGACGCTGTGTCTGCGCTTGCGAGCTGCGTACCTGGCGCTGTTCACTATCGCCTTCTCGGAAATTTTGCGTATCGCCCTGCTGACCGAGTTTCAATACACCGAAGGCAGCAATGGTGTACAACTGGCATCGCTCTATCCGGGTATTACTGCCCGTGGAGAGTACTACGTCATGCTGGCGCTTCTGATGGGTACCTTGGGCCTGATGTATTGGCTGGCCGGCTCCCGCTTTGGGTTGTTCGTCCGCGCAATGCGTGAGGACGAAGAAGCCGCCGCTGCCATGGGGGTAAACGTGGTGCGCTACAAGGTGCTCGTCTTCGTCATCACCAGTCTGATCGTCGGATTATGCGGGTCTGTCTTCTACCATCAGGTCGGCATCATTACGCCCAACACTATGCAGTTGCTGCAGATGGCTTTGGTGATTGCCTATGCCGTCATCGGCGGCATCGAGAGTCTGTTCGGGGCTGCCCTGGGCGCATTCCTCAGCCGCATCGGTCTGGAGATGCTGCGAGAAATCAATATCCTGGGTCTGCATATCAAATTCGGAGCCTGGCGGTACGCGGCTTTTGGCTTGCTACTGATGTTCACCCTGCGCTTCGCTCAGAACGGATTGCTGTACCCCATCATCAATCGTTTCTTCCAGCAACAGGTCCGCGAGGAGACGGTGGCCAAGCGGAAGGAGCCGGCGGAGGTGCAGGCATGATCGAACTCGACATCCGCGACATCTACAAGAGCTTTGGTGGTATCCAGGCGTTGAATGGCGTGTCGTTGAGCATTCAGGGCAATGAATTGATTGGGCTGATTGGCCCGAATGGCGCCGGCAAAACGACGCTGACCAACGTCCTGGACGGCGTGTACAGACCCACGACCGGCCAGGTGTGGTTCAACGGCCAACGGATCGATGGTCTGCCGTCCTACGAGATCGCTCGGCGCGGCATCGGCCGAACGTTCCAGGTCACGCGAGCCTTTCGCCGGATGACGGTGTTGGAGAATATGTTGGTGCCGGCCATGGCCCTGAATCCCACAGCGCGGCAGCGCGATTTTCATCAACAGGCCATGGACTTCCTGGAATTCTTGACGATCGAGCACTTGGCGAACGAGTACGCCCGCTCTCTCTCGGGCGGCCAGCAGAAGTTGCTGGAGCTAGGCCGCTTGCTAATGCTTGATCCAGGCATTATCATTCTAGATGAGCCATTTGCCGGCGTCCATCCCAAGCTCATGGAGACGATCTACGAGTATGTCCGCACCATCCACGAACAGGGCAAGGCTTTCATCATCATCAGCCACGATATGGACGCTATCTTTGAGCTCAGCCGGCGCATGATTGTGCTGAACTTCGGCGAACTGATTGCCGACGGACCGCCGGAAGATGTGCGGCAAGATCCGGCAGTGATTGAAGCCTATCTCGGCGAGGATGAGGAGGAGGGAGAGACGGATCCACGGATTGCCGATGCGTATCATCTCACAGAGGGCGATCAAGCTGGGAACTCGTGATGCAGTAGGGCAATGTCTGAGCTGACCAATCCTCACGATCGGTTTTTCAAGGAAGCGCTCTCGCAGCAAGATGCGGCTGTTGACTTTCTGCGTCACTACCTGCCCGCTCAGGTTACCGAGCTGCTCGATTTGGCCTCTGTGCAGTTGGTCAAAGACTCGTTTGTGGACCCAGAATTACAGGAGCACTTCTCAGACTTACTGTACGAGGTGCGTTTGGTAGAGGATGGGTCAGGCGCCTATGTCTACGTATTGTTTGAACACAAGAGCTATTCCGACCCACGAGTGGCTTTTCAATTGTTGCGCTATATGGTGCAGGTTTGGGAATACGCCTTGCGACAGCGTGCAAAGTTGTGGCCTATTGTGCCAGTAGTCCTATATCATGGGAAAACAGCGTGGCAAACTGCTCCGAGTTTCCACAGTCTTTTCGACGTACCAGAGCCGATTAGGCCGTTTGTGCCTGAGTACCAGTATTGGCTATGTGATCTTTCCCGCTACGAGGACCAAGAACTCAAAGGCGCGGTAACCCTGAGAGTAGCCTTGCTGGCACTGAAGTACATTTTCCGTGAGGATTTGAGGAACCGTTTACCTGAGATCATCGGCTTGTTACAGCAGCTTTCCGAGCAGCGGACCGGCCTGGGCTACGTCGAGGCGGTCTTGCGTTACCTGGCACAGGCGAGTGAGAGCATTACATCACGAGACTTGCAGGAAACGATAGAGACGACTTTCCCGGAGGGAGAGGAAATCATGTCGCCGATCGTACAAGAGTGGTTGGAACGAGGTATTGAGGAAGGATTACAACAGGGATTGCAACAGGGATTGCAACAAGGCCGACGTGAAGGATTGCTGGACGGCATTGAACTTGGCTTGGAACTGAGATTTGGCACGGACGGCTTGCGTCTCTTGCCAGAAATTCGCAAGATCGAAGATGTGGACGTCTTGCGAGCGGTTCACGCTGGGTTGAAGACCGCGAACAACCTGGATGAGCTGCGCCGAATTTACTCAGACCACATTGGCGCCGAAACCGAATCCACAAATGGTACTTGATCTCTCCCCTGCTGCGTAACGCTTCGATCCATCGGCCACACTCGCTATCAACGAGCGGGTCCGCCGGCTCCAAGTCGCCGGGCGCGACGTCTGCCACATGGGCTTCGGCGAGTCGCGTTTTCCGGTCCATCCGAAGATTCTAGAGGCACTGCGCAAGCACGCGACGGCCAGGTCGTATCCACCGGTGGCCGGCTTCCCCGAACTTCGAGCAGTGATCGCCGACGGTCTGCCAGAAGAGGTGCGCCGTGATCCGGCCGTGATCGAAGCCTATCTCGGCGAGGATGAGGAGGAGGGAGAGACGGATCCACGGATTGCCGATGCGTATCATCTCACAGAGGGCGATCAAGCTGGGAACTCGTGATGCAGTAGGGCAATGTC
>JAANWY010000042.1 GCA_018263655.1 Anaerolineales bacterium
CTCTTCTGCTCGGCAAGGTCTCTCACTCTTCCGCTCGGCAAGGTCTCTCACTCTTCTGCTCGGCAAGGTCTCCTGACCGCCGCCGTGAGGGACATCGGTCGGGAGACCTCGTCCAGCGTGGTAGTCGGGAGACCTCGTCCAGCGTGGTAGTCGGGAGACCTCGTCCAGCGTGATAGTCGGGAGACCTCATCCAGCGTGATAGTCGGGAGACCTCGTCCAGCGTGATAGTCGGGAGACCTCGTCCAGCGTGATAGTCGGGAGACCTCATCCAGCGTGATAGTCGGGAGACCTCATCCAGCAGCACTCTTCCGCTCGGCAAGGTCTCTCACTCTTCCGCTGAGCAAGGTCTCTCACTCTTCTGCTCGGCAAGGTCTCCTGACCGCTGCCGATCTCGTCCAACATGTTTAGGGTTTGTCAAAAAACAACTTCCCGTTGTTAGGCAGATTCCCTAAGGCGAAACGGGAACTGATATTCTGACAGGCCTTTAGGGCAACAAAAAGCCCCCTCGTCTTCAAGGACGAGAGGGCCTGAATGCCTCACGTGGTACCACCTTGGTTCGGTGGGGGGGACGATGTGCCGGCTTCCCACCGCACTCGACAGCGTTAACGAGCTGTTTCCGAGGTAGGTTAGTGGGTTAGTTGGTTTGTTAGTTAGTTGAGTTTGTTAGTCTAACAAACTCAACCACCCAACCACCTAACCACCCAACCATTCACCCACCTGACTTCCCGGCGACGTTCGGCGGCCGGCGGTGCGAGAGGCTTGCAGCCAGTGACCCCTCTTCTCTACCACAGCCCAAACCGCTTACTCCTCCGATTCGGCGTCTCTACCATACTTATTCTACGCCAACGATAGGTTTTTGTCAAACGCTCCAGTGCCATTTAACATAAAGCGGCGTTGAGCGCAAGGCGGCGGAATAGCAGCCTCCCCGCGCTTCAGCCCGCCGGCGTGAACTCAGGGGCCATGTCCTGGAGGTCGCGCAGAATCTCGAACAGCCCGCGCCACATCCACTCGATGCGATTGCCGATGGGAATCATCATCAGAATGAGCAGGACGAAGATGATGAGGGCGAGCAAGATGTATTCGGCAGCCTCGGAGCCGGCATCATCGCAGGCGAATCGTTGAAGACACTGCATGCCGTTTGTCCCCACTTGCTCCTCCCGCCCCTGTGGCTTCCCTGACTCCTTCACACCCCTACACCCCCGCTCAACTACTCTCCCTGCGGCACCTCTCCGCTGCTGTGGCCGGTCTCCTGACCGACCACAGCTGTGTCGATGTAGCTGGTGTGACATTGTCGAGCTACTCTCCCTGCGGCACCTCTTCGATTTCGATGGTTTCGATCTTGTCACCAGGTGGTGCGTCTGGATTCTCCTGTGGGTTGCGCCGGGTGATGTCATCCAATACCTCCAGACCTTCGACCACCTTGCCGAAGACCGTATGCCGGCCATCCAGGTGAGGGGTCGGTGCAAAGATGATGAAGAACTGGCTCCCGTTGGTGTTCGGTCCGGAGTTTGCCATGGACAGAACGCCGGCCGAGTCGTGCTTCAACTCTGGGACGAACTCGTCAGCAAACTGATATCCGGGGCCACCTGTGCCTGTGCCCGTGGGATCACCGGTCTGGGCCATGAAGTCTTCGATCACGCGGTGGAAGGTAACGCCGTCGTAGAAACCATCCTGCGCCAGGTGTACAAAGTTGTTGGCCGTCATCGGCACCAGGTCATCGTACAGCTTGGCCTTCAGTGTCCCCTTCTCGGTCTTGATGATAGCGTAGTAGTCCTTCTCTTCAGCCTCAATGACTGTCGGGACAGGGGGGGTCGGACCAGGGAGCTGGACGATGCGGTTTAACAGGACGAAGCCTTCGACGCTCTCTTCTTGACCGTCATACAGATCAAGAAAGACGATCTCTTGGTCAACGTTACCGACGGGGCTGAAGTTGGGGGCCATCACGTTGTCGGGCTCGTTGGTCACGGCCATAACGTACTGGCCGGCCGGCAGCTCACGGGAGAAATCACCAGCTTCGTCAACGGGCGCTTGTGGTACGTCACCGGACTGTAGCGCTTCGGGCGACACGCTGATCTGCCCCTGGTCGTTGCGAGTTGCTGCGAAGAAGTAGACGTAGAAGTCCTCGTCAGCGCCGACTTTCTCGCCGGTTTCGTAGGCGGCGATCGAGCCTCCGACGGTGGCAGTGCCTTCGCGCGGCGTGGCGGGTGGGCTCGTCGGCACCAGTTCGTCGGTGGGTGCCGGCGTGTCAGTGGGTGCCGGCGTATCGGTTGGCTCTGCCGTAGGGGTTGGCGTCGGTTCGGCGCTGCCTCCACCGCACGCGACGAGCGTCATGGCGACAAGAAGGCTAACTGACAACAATATTCGGCGATAGTTCTGCATCTGATTTCCTTTCTGGTCTACGAAGTAACTTCCAAAGAAATAAACCTCCCAAAAACGGCCCATTTCCCTCAGAAGTCTCTGGGTCTTTGGGAGGTTTTAGATCCTGGAATCCCCGTATTCCATTCGTAAGCGTTCAGGGACATCAAGGCTAGCATCCCGAGTAGCGCGAAACGACGTTGAGCGCGTATCGAGGGGTGCGGGTTGGCGCCGATTTCCTGCATGGCCGCACCCTTCGATACGGCCTCCACTGCGTTCCGGCCTACTCAGGATGCTTGCTTCGTGAACTATCACCTGAACGCTTACTTCCATTCAAGTCTCCACAGCGCGTAGAGCGCTGCCAGCACCGCACAGGCGCCAACGACATAGGCTTCCCGCAGGCCTGCCTGGCTCACGAAGATGGCTGCGGCACCCAGTGCGCAGGCGACCAGATACAGCATCATCACGGCTTCCCGATGCGTCCAGCCTCGGGCTACGACACGGTGCGAGATGTGATCCTTGCCGGCCGTCGTGAAGGGGTTTACCCCACGCCGCAGACGGGAGACGACAACCAGCGTTGTGTCAAAGATCGGCAGGCCGAGCACCAGAACGGGCGTCATCCACGTGACGGCCGGCCTGTTGCCGGGGAAGCGTAGCTTGATGCCCACGGCGGCCAGGACGAAGCCCAGAAACAGGCTGCCGGCATCGCCCATGAAGACCTCGGCCGGGTTGAAGTTGTAGCGTAGAAATCCCAGGCAAGCCCCGAGCAGCGCCGCTGCCAGGCTGCCGACGAGGAATTGACCGCTCACGGCGGCGAGGAGCAGGAAAAAGCCGGCGGCGATGGCGGCAACGCCACCGGACAGGCCATCCATGTTATCCAACAGGTTGAGGGCGTTGGTAATACCGATCACCCAGACCAACGTGATGATGATGTCGACCACGTCGCCCGGGATGAGGTTGATGCGAACCCCCGTCACGATCAGGGTGAGAGCTGCTGCAGTCTGGCCGGCCAGCTTCAAGAGCGGCCTGATCGTCTCGCGGTCGTCCCAGACGCCGAGAAACGAGATCAGGGTGGCGCCGATGAAGATGCCGACCAATTGCGAGACATAGAAGCGATCGCCGAAGAGCAGCAAGGCCAGGATGAAGGCCGCGTAGATGGCGGCGCCCCCCAGCAACGGGATGGGCTCCATGTGCAGCTTGCGTCCCGACGGTCGGTCAACGATGTCGGTCCGGGCTGCCACCCAGCGTGCAACCGGCGTGCCGCCGACGGCGAAGGCCAACGCGGCGGCGAAAATCAACATATAGGTCGTCATGATACCAAGTTATGGACTCTGCTGTTCAAGAGATTGTGGGGACCCTTGCGAAGGTTTGCCAATCGCCTTCGGGCTGAAGGGCCCTCGCCTGTCGAAAATCGGCTTCTTGCCAAGGCAGTTCGTAACCTTCGCAAGGGTAGCTGAACGCGTGCTATGGACTCTGTTGTTCAAGAGATTGGGCCAATGACTGGAGCGCCTCATTGTTGGGGTCGAGCTCTAGGGCCTGGCGTGCGTTGTCTAGGGCGGCCGAGGCGTCGCCCTGCGCATTGTAGGCCAAGGCGAGGCCCTGGTACGCCTCCGTAGTCTGGGGGTTCAGCGATAACGCACGCTGATATTCGTCGATTGCCGGCTGCATCTTGCCTCGAAGGCGGTAGATGTCGCCCAACAGCACGTGCGGCAATGGGTTGTTAGTGGCCAGTTGAGCCGCAACCTCCGCTTCGCGCTGCGCAGCATCGAGTTGGCCTTGCTGGTGATACAGAATGGCCAGGCGCTGGTGAGCGGCGACGTCCTTGGGCCGTTGATCAACGATGCCTAGATACTGCTCGATGGCTTTGTCCGTCTCTCCCTGGTATTCGTACAGGAGCGCAAGCCCACGGTACGCGTCGACGCGCTTCGGGTCAAGCCCCAGCGCTTCCTGATAGGCTTCAATGGCCTTGTCGGTTTGCCCCGCGTGTCGATACACTTCGCCCATATACACCTGGGTGTTGCTGTATATCGGATCTAGCTTTTTTGACTTCTCGAGTTTAGTCAAGGCCTCGTCGAAGCGCCCCATCTGATCCAGCGTGACGGCCCATTCGTTGTGCAGGTGGGCTGCGTTGGGGGCCAGATTCGTCGCCTGATCGTGGTACTGCAACGCCATGTCGTACAGTTCCCGGCGTCGTTCTGGGACTTGAGTCGCCTGGGCCCATTGCTGATGCAGCCGCGCCAGGTTGGCGGCGTGGTCGGGGTTGAGTGGGTTCAAGCGCTGAGCATTCTCCAGCGCCTGCCGGCTCGCTTCAAACAGCCGATCACGCTCGGCGGGGTCGTTTGCGCTCCGAATCTTCTCCAGGTACGCCTTGCCGAGGAACAAGTAATAGTAGTCCTCGTCCGGTTGAAGTTCCAGCGCTTGTCGATAGGTGGCGATGGCGGCGTCGTATTGGCCATTGGAATGGTATCCATTCCACGCCTGTTTGTACATGATGTCCGCTTGCACGACTTCTAGGTTCGTGTCGTCGATCACCGCGAATACCAGGATCGCCAAGATGGGGCTCAGCATAACGGGCCATCCGCTGTTCCACCAGAGGCTTGGTGTTGAGCGTCTCCATGTTAGTAGGGCTGCCACGGTGACCATGACGGTGAAAAGAGCTACGTAGAAGAGGGTGATGTGCCCTGCGACTCGGCCAATGGCCTGGTCCAGTGTGACGTTGGATTGCGGGGTCAGCCGGCCGGCGACAACGAGACCAAATCCGAGAAAGACGAACATCGTTGCGACTGTGTAGATTGCGAACGCCTGCCCCCACCAGCGCAGATCGCTGCTGGCGCCCGCTTGGGAGTGGCTGCTAGCCTCAGTCTGGCGGCGCCTGATCGTGGCCAGGCTGAGGAGCCCTGTCAGCAGCCAGACCAAACCGACTAGCCACACGGCAGCCGGCGACGTGACGAATTGACCGTTCTCCCATTTGGCAAACAGAGTGTGCCACACGATAGCCATAGGGCTGCTCTCGCGGGCTGGGTTCGTGACGTAATCGTAGACGAGGGTGACGAGGATGATGGCCCCGACGCCGGCTGCCGTGAGCGCTGCCTGCCACGGCCAGCCACTATCGTCGTCTGCGGCGCGCCGGCGGCTGTGTCGTGAGCGCCCCTTGGGGCGACTCGACGGCTGCGGTGCTGGTTCCGCAGTGAGCGCCGGCCGCTCGTGGACTAGGTAGCCGACAACGACCATCAGGCCGGCGTAGGTCCAGAACAGTGTTCGCGTGGCGGCGATGGCGATCCCGAAGTGGATTTCCACGAAGTGGCCGATGATGGCGGCCAGGAGCGCAATGAGCGTCAACTGGAATGGGATGTCGGCCTCTGGGCGTTGGCGGCGGAGCAACGTCGCCCAGATCAGGTAGGTAAATAGCCCCACGATCATGCCGGCCGGCAGCGCTACACCGAAGAAGCGCGCCGTCCCGTCGGCTAGCCAGAAGCCGAGAACGGCCAGGACACCGCCGGCGGTGATCAACATCAGCAGGAGGTTGCGCTCGCGCGCATCCTCCACCAGCCCCAACCACTTCAGGCCATAGTAGAAAACGCTGATGAAGAGCAAGAGATACGCTACAAACCCGACGATGCCGGTGATGACCAACGCGTCGAAGGTTTCGTTGTGCGATCGGTCCGGTGATGCGTTACGTGCTTCGTAGTGGGCGAGATCCGGTGGGTAGAACGGGTTGTAGGCCATGTGCATCGTCTCTGGCCCGTAGCCGATCAGTGTCCGGAACGGATCGGCCGTGATCATCTTGGTAGTCCCTTCCCAGATCAGCACACGCACCTTGCCAGTGCCGGTCTCGGTTTCGAAGACGCGCCCCATGCGGCCGATGTACGGCATGTCCCTGAGCGGCTCTAACGGTGTACCAGGCAGGTTGAGTACAACCAGGAAGGCGGCCGCCAGCAGACCAAGCCCGACGATGCTGATGACCACCTTGCGATGACCTCGGGTCACGGCCCACAGCAGCAGGAAGACGAAGAGGCCGCCGAGCAGGCCGAGCAGGGGGCCTCGGCTTTGGCTGAATATGATCGCTAGCAGTTGCGCCAGGAAGATAAAGAGGTATCCGGTCGCCTCGATGAAGGGTGGTACGAGGTCGTCCTCGGCCTCAATCAGGTCGCTGAATCCTTCAAGCAGGCGCAGCAGAGTCAGTGGGACGACCATGATGAGGTAAGCGGCGACGAAGATGGAGTTGCCCATGCTGGAGGCGACGCGCTTCTGCACGTCGCCTAGCCAGGGGAGGGGGTCCAGACCATAGTGTTGGATGAGGCCGTACAGCGCGACGGGCAGGCTGGCCAGAATAGTAGCCGTGATCAACCGGTCGAGCTGCTCTCGAGTGCGCAGGCCTTGGAGAACCAGCAAGAAGACGATGACGTACGCTAGTGTCGTGTAGGTGCCTTGCAGGCGCTGGTAAGAGCCCCAGAAGCTGATACGCGGGATGATGGAGGCGATGGTGCTGATCAGGTAGATGGCGATTAGGAGAAGCGTCGGCAAGACCAGGGGCGTGCTGCGGATGAGGTGCGTGAAGCGTGAAACGTGAAACGTGAAACGTGGTTCGTGTTGCGCGTTGTGTGTTCCGCCTCGCGCCCTGCGTTCCGCAGATGACGCGGCATCCAGCGCTTTGATGACCCAGGCGAGGGCCATGAAGAGCGCGATGGAGCGCAGCAGGGTCAGTTTATCGGGTTCGAAGACGCGGCTGGAGTAGACGTTGAAGAATAGCGGCGTCGCGATTACGGCGGCGAGCCAGCCGGCTTCGATGACGTGGTCGCAGAAGACGCTCAGTTTAGTGGTCCGCATGATGGGACAATTATATGCGACCGCTCATAGTCTGGCAAGCCGCGCTGCTACCAGGGCAGACACTCAAGGTGCATAGGCGGACGTTTTGCTACATGATGGCCTACCGCCTGCATGGCCTACCGCCTGAAACAAGTTTCAGCGTCCAGGCGACGTCCTGAGCTTGTCGAAGGGGGTCCGTCGAAGGGTTCGAGAGGTGTCTTCTCAATATATGGGGGGACATGTAGGACGATTTGGTAAATCGTCGGGTCGAAATA
>JAANWY010000043.1 GCA_018263655.1 Anaerolineales bacterium
CCTCGATGCCGGCCCATAACCTATCCAGACTCCCCCAGCGCATGATGCCCGGCAGATGCGCCGGGTTCAGCGTGTCAATGTGAACGTTCACCCGCGTCAGGCCGGCGTCAACCAGAGCCGGCGCCATCTGGGGCAGCCGGGTGGCGTTGGTCGTCATGACGACTTCCTCGATCCCGTCGATAGCCGCCGCCCGGCGCACGATGTCGACTAACGCCGGCCGTAACATTGGTTCACCGCCCGTAAACCGGATCTTGCGAAATCCGACGCCGGCCGCCGCGCGTACGATCAACTCAATCTCGTCGACCGTCAGTAGCTCTCCATCGTCCAAGAAGCGTAGCCCATCGACCGGCATGCAGTAGACACAGCGCAAATTGCAGCGATCGATTAGCGAGACCCGCAGATAGTCGATGTGCCGGCCGAGCTCATCATGCAGCTTCGGTCGTTCAACTTGATCAGCCAATTCAACAGATCGTAGTACACCAGTAGACGTCATACCTGCCTCATTCACTTACTCTACTTCAGCGTCAAACATAATCCGCCCTCGCAGTTGCGAAATGCGAAAAAAGGGGTCGGTCTCTTCTTGTGTAGGCACGAAGTGCCNGAGTAGTCACGTGTGATCAATCAATGGATATCGCCGATGACGAGCGCGGTGACAACATCGCCCTCTCTGAAATCGCCCTCACCGTAGGGTAGCCGGAGCAAGGCGTTGGCCCCCACCATGGAGAGCAGCCGGCCTGAGCCCTGAAAACCAGTGGTAGTCGCGTGCAGTTCCCCCTCGCGGTTCGTCACGACCGCACGCTGGAACTCAGTCCGCGCGGCGCTGTGGTACACATCGTTCGCCAAAACGACTTCGCGCTCAGGCCGGAAGAGGAATTCATCCAGGTAGCCGTGCATCTTGCGCAGCGCCGGCCGCACGAATATCTCGAACGACACGAGGGATGAGACGGGGAAGCCAGGCATTGCGAATACGGGCTTACCATCGACCGTGGCGAAGGTCACCGGCTTACCGGGTTTGGTGTATACGCGACCGAAGTGGACCGCCCCGAGTCGTTCCAGAATCGGCTTGACGAGATCCTTGTCGCCCATCGACACTCCGCCGGAGGTCACCACAGCATCGGCCTGCTCCAGCCCGCGCAGTATCAGCTCCTCCAAGCTCGATTCAACATCGCGCCCCAAGCCGATGACGAGAGGGGTGCCGCCGGCTTCTGCCACAGCCGCTGCCAGGGTGTAGCGATTGCTGTCGCGAATCTGACCCGGCCCCGGCGCCCGATCTGGTTCGA
This sequence comes from Anaerolineales bacterium, assembly GCA_018263655.1. Lineage (GTDB taxonomy): Bacteria > Chloroflexota > Anaerolineae > Epilineales > JAANWY01 > JAANWY01. The sequence continues at coordinate 1,281 of JAANWY010000043.1, forward strand.
CTAGCTCATCACCCGTCGATATCACGGCCAGTTTCGGCTTGGGGTGGACGCTGATGTTGGTCTGCCCAACCGTTGCCAGTAACCCGATCTCAGCCGGCCCGAGGCGGGTGCCACGCCCCAAGACAAGCTGCCCGTCCGCGATGTCCTGCCCCGGGGGCCGGACATCGGCCCCCGACTCGACGTCTTCCTGATGGATGACGACCCGGCCGTCACGCTCTTCCGTTTGCTCAACCATGACCACCGCGTCGGCACCCGGCGGGATGGGGGCCCCGGTGGTGATCCGAACGACGGTGCCCGGCTCGACACGCAGGCCCTCGATGGTGCCGGCCAGTTGCTCGCCGACCAGCCGGCGCTCACGCGAGGGGTCACTGGCAATCACAGCGAACCCGTCTTTCGCCGAAGCTGCGAACGGCGGCATATTGTCCGTCGCGTACACATCCTCGGCCAGCAAGAAGCCCAGTGCTGCGTCAAACCGCATCTCCACAGGCTGCAGAGGCTGGACATGCGCGAGAACCTGCCTCTGAGCCTCCTCAACGGGGATCAGGGGATACTTGGATTCAACCATACGACTCCTAACTTTGGGCATAGTTCAGTTTGGCCAGAACCCTGGTTGACAATTAACACCATGGGTAGTTAGCCCAACCGCGTTGGGCGGCTCCGAAATGCGAAGTTTGGCTCGCTTTCAACGGCCAACACGGTTGGCCTGCTACCCAAAAGTGTCAAGGTGTTTTCCGCCTCAATTGAACCATGCCCTACTTGGTCTTCTTGCTCAGCAGATAGACCATGAACCCACCGACGAGGAGGCTGAGGTAGCTGATGGTGCGGTCCAGGAGGGCGATGCTGCCGGCTGTGTCTTTGTCCACGCCGTAGAGGATGAGGACGCCGGTGAGGCCGGCTTCGGCGAACCCCAGGCCGCCTGGCGTGAGTGCTAACGTCGTCAGCAGCGCAGACAGCAGTCCGAGGAAGATCACCATCGATATGGGGAGGCTCAGGTCCAGGGCCATGATCACAAACAGCACCCGCGCTGACTCACAGGCCCAGGCGGCGATGGTGTACGTCAGCAGTTCTGGAAAGCGCTGGAAGGACAGCAGCATGGCGCCGGAGAAGCGGGCGTAGAGATCGCCGGCTCGGCCGGGCAGCCGGCGGCCGATGAGGTCGCCAAATCGCCTGAGGGCCAGCAAGCCGATGATGACGGCGATCACGACGCTGAACGCAATCACCAGGAGCTGGAGAATCTGCTGTGGCAGCCGGCCGCGGTAGCTGACGAGGCCGGCGACGCCCATCAGTGTGACCAGCACGACGAAGTCCAGGAGGCGTTCCGCTACGACTGTACCCATCGACAGCGAAAAGGGGATGTTGGACGCTTTCTTCAGCAAGTAGCCTCGATACAGGTCGCCCAGTTTGGCCGGCACGATGCTGTTCGCGAACCACGAGAGGTAGATGATCTCGGCCAGATCGCGGACGCCCGGGACCCTGTCCCGCTCGACTTTGGCGTTGTAGAGCAGCCGGCGCCACCGGTATCCGCGGATGACAAACGAGGCATAGTAGATGGCGATAGCCGCGAGGTAGAGGGGCAGGTTCGCCCGTCGGATGTTGGCCCAGACGCGGCGGAAGTTGATGTCGACTCGGGTGGCCAGGAAGTACAGGAGAACCAGCGCGACTGCGAACGAGGCCAGCGTGCGGAAATTGAAGAACCGATCCCTGAGGGAGACCTCGGGGGGTGCCGGCTCTTCGATGTCCAGGGTCTGGTCGAGGGTGTGAGTTTCTTGGACTGTGATGTTCTTACCTCTTCACTCGGTGATGACTAAGGCCTCGAGGTGAGGGCGCAACACGAAGTTCTCAGCCAACCACTGTGGGAATTCCACCGCCGCTTCCGGGCCGAATGCCTCGGCGACTATCGGCGGCAGTTTCAATTCTGGGACGCGTTTCACGCGCACCGATGGATCGCGCAATCGAAAATTCTCAGCCAGCCAGTCCGCGAACTCCGCAGCGGCTTCCTCGCCGAACACTTCGGTGGTCTTTGGAGGCAACTTCAACTTGGGCATCTTGGGTATCATGTACCGAATTATATCACGGTGCGACGCCAAGCCCCAAGTCGGGTGCATCCCACATTTGTTAATGACGCAATCATCATCGCGAGTTCGAGCGTCCGGACGCCGCAACTTGTTGCGGGCTGAGAGCGCCGGCCACCGGCTTTACAAACTTTGGATGCACAACTCCCAAGTCAACGGACGAGCGGGTTGCGCCGGCCCAAGGCCGATACCAAAGCCAGAGCGATCGCCAGGTGGACGCCCATGGCGTGGACGTACATGTTGTCGAACGCATTGTGGACGGCGAGAGCCACGATCACGCCCAGCACGCCGGCCGCCAGCCCACGCCCCCATAAATCCGACGACTCTCGGGCCACCTTACACGCGTGCCACGCGGCAGCACCGATAAAGATCAGATAGGCCAGCAGGCCGGCGAAGCCGATTTCGGCCGCCATGTTGAAATAGATGTTGTGGGCGTGTCCCAGAGCGTAGGGCCACTTGGGCAGGCCGTAGTCGGAATACGCCGCTTTGTAGTTGCCGATGCCGACGCCGGTCCAGAAGTGGTCGCGCCACATGCTCCACGCCGCCTGCCAGTGGGCGATGCGCTCCAGCGTAGCGAAGTTAGCGTTGGTGATGTCAGCGCCGCGCGCGTCGAGGGTGGTAAAGGTTGCCACGGCGCTGTCGATCCGGGCCGTGATGGATGCCGGCAGCAGGTCGAGGCCCCCCACCAGCATGAAAATGAGGAGCACCGCGACGCCAACCCACACCAGGGCGCCGGCTCGACGTCTCAGCGTCTCCGCCGCTTCGTCTTTGAACAGCATCATTAGCCATACCAGCGCCACCGTCGCCAGGCCGGCCGCCGCTCCCAGCCACGCCCCGCGCGACCAGCTCAAGACCAGCCCTGTCGCCAACGTGGCGCTAATGGCGGTCAACGCCAGACCACACACGTATGGGGAAGATGGAGGATGGAGGATGGAGGATGGGGGATGGAGGATGGAGTTCTGCGACCCCTGACTTTCCACTCTCCACTCTCCATCCTCCATTTTCCACTTTCCACTTTCCACTTTCCATCTTCCCCCTTCCATCTTCCCTTCTCCATTTTCCTTAGCTGCCATCATCAGCGTTGCGGCTAACAAACTGGCAGCGATTGGCAAGCTGTGGTTCATGTATCCACCGAACGGGTTCGGTTGTCCGAAGGTTCCGAAGGCGCGGTACAGCCGGCCACCCAGAATGGCAAACTGGGGCGGCCCGATGCGCAGCAGCGAGCCGGCCAGGCCGTGCAAAGCGCTCAGGCTGCCGGCCAGCAGCAATGTTCCCGCCAGGATCAAAGCTGTCCGGCGATCGTCGACCAAGTCAACCACCAGCACGTACACGATGAGGATCTCGCTCCACTTCACCAGTTCCTTGACGGCCGGCGCCACAGCGTGCACACTGGTGACCGAGAGTAGCATGGCCCCGAGGAGCAGCAACAGCGGGACTAGGAGGGGGGGGGACTTAAGCTGAAGCCGGCGTTGCGCAACGCCGCGCGCGAGCCACGCCGCCAGCGTCAGCCCGATGAGGGCCTCGGTCGCCCCGACGCCGTAGCCGGCCAGAGGCAACTTGCGGATCGAACCAAAGGGGACCGTAAACGGCAGAATCCACAACCCAGTTGCCGGTTGGATTAACAACATCAGAACAAGGGCAATGCCGGCGATGCTCGCTATTGCCAGCCGGAGAGGGATTGTCGCCAGAACGAAGCCGGCAGCGGCAACCAGTATGATGTGTGCAACGCGGAGAGGCGACTCGAGGCTAGAGGTTAGAGAACGGGACCGTCGAACGCGGATTCCCATTTCGCGAAGATCGATCCTCAATCTCCAATTTCTAATCTCTAATCTCCCCGCGAAACCAGGCAATGGTCTTCTCCATACCTTCGTCCAGATCGACCTGCGGAGTCCAGTCCAGCAACCGTCTTGCCCGCGTGATGTCCGGGCAGCGGCGTGTGGGATCATCCGGGGGGAGCGGCTGGTGGACGATGCCGGCCGGGTTGTCGGTCAATTCATTGATCTTCTTGGCAAAATCCAGAATGCTGATCTCGTCCGGGTTGCCGATGTTGACGGGCCCGTTTTCCTGCGCACCGATCAAGCGGACGATCCCTGCGATGAGATCGCTGACGTAGCAGAAGGAGCGCGTCTGAGAGCCGTCACCGTACACGGTGAGGGGCTCGCCGCGCAGCGCCTGCCCGACGAAGTTGGGCACGACGCGGCCGTCGTCCAGCGCCATGCGTTGCCCGTAGCTGTTAAAGATGCGCACGATCCGCGTGTCGATGTTGTGGACGCGATGGTACGACATCGTCATGGCCTCGGCATAGCGCTTGGCCTCGTCGTACATGGCGCGCGGACCGGTGCAGCTCACGTTGCCGCGATAAGTCTCGGGTTGCGGGTGCACCTCCGGGTCGCCGTAGACCTCCGACGTAGATGCTAATACGAAGGCGGAACGATTGGCCTTGGCCAGGCCGAGGGCGTTGTGGGTGCCCAGGCCGCCGACCTTGAGCGTCTGGATGGCGAACTCGGTGTAGCTCTTGGGGCTGGCCGGCGACGCGAAGTGCATCACGACGTCGACCGACCCGTCGACCGAGATGTACTTCGATACGTCGTGGTTGATGAACTGGAAGCCCACTGCGTCCATGAGGTGCTGGATGTTGGCCAGGCTGCCGGTGATGAGGTTGTCGATGGCGACGACTTCGTGGCCTTCCCTGTTGAAGCGGTCGCAAAGATGAGAGCCAATGAAGCCGGCCCCGCCCGTGATTACGATGCGCATGGTTGTTCGTCCTTCGAGCCTGTCGGAATAACAGGAAGTTGTTTCCTGACAACCCCCTGTAGAATCATAATCATTCGTTCTGTTGCATTATGTGTAACTACCTTGACAATGTCACATTCGGCTCAGAAACAGTCCTTTGATCGCCGAAGGTCTCCTGACCGAGGCGAATCGGGCCCTTCGTCAGGCTCAGGACGCCGCTCGGTCAGGAGGCCTTCGCCCAACACGCCAGGTAATTTAACATTGTCAAGGTAGTTACCATTATACCATATCGTTGGGGCTCGGTCTACTGCCGGACGGCTAGTACACTGCGGCGGAAATCCTTCGGTAGTTACTTGCTCCAAGGGGATCGTCAGATCCCCGTCTGGCGAGCGTAAACTGCCGAAGGATTTAGGCCGTCGTGTACTAGATCAGACACCTTAAGACAAAGTGCGTAGGCGGACGTTCTGCTACATGATGTGGCCTATCGCCTGCATGGCCTATCGCCTGCATGGCCTATCGCCTGCAACAAGTTGCAGCGTCCAGGCGGCGTCCTGAGTTCACCGAAGGGTTCGAGGGCGTGATTTCGCCGCCTCGCACTCACATAACGCTTATCTCAAATTGTCTGCGGCTAGATGGCGTTGCCGGCGCGCCTCGAACAGAATGACGCTGGCGGCGACAGCGGCGTTGAGCGAATCGGCGTCGGTCTCCATGGGGATGGCGATGCGGCCGGTGGCCAGCCGGCGGGCTTCCGGGCCGGCGCCGTGGGCCTCGCTGCCAATGATCAATGCCGCTGGGCGGGTCCAATCGACGTCGTAGTAGGCGCACTCGGCGCTGGCGTCGGCGAGCCAGATTGGGCGGTCGGCGACCAGCTCGGCGAGGTGGTCCCAGTCGCCGGCTGTGGTTACGGGCAGGCGGAAGTGGGCGCCCATCCCGGCCCGGACAACCTTTGGATTGTAAGGATCAACAGTGCTGGGCGCCAGGATCATATGGCCGGCGCCGGCTGCCTCAGCGGCGCGCAGAAGGGTGCCCAGGTTGCCGGGGTCTTGCAGCCCGTCGACGATCAGAATCAGTGCCGGATCGGTGGGTGATGAGTGTTCGGGGAAGGGAATGACGGCGGCAATCCCCTGGGGGGTTACGGTGTCGGCAGCGGACTGTAGGGCCTCGTCGCTGACTGCGTAGACGTCGCCCGTGAGGCCGCATAGGCCCTCGAGGAGCGCGCGTCCTCGGGCATCGTCGTAAATTTCCGCAGTGTACAAAACGAAAGCGGGCGAAATGCCCGCTCGCACTACTTCTTCCAAAAGCCGAATGCCCTCCACCAAGAAGCGCCGCTCCTTGTAGCGAGAGCGGCGCC
>JAANWY010000044.1 GCA_018263655.1 Anaerolineales bacterium
GTCCTGAGCGGCGTCCTGAGCGGCGTCCTGAGCCTGTCGAAGGGCCTGTCGAAGGGCTTGTCGAAGGGATGCTCCATGGGTTGCCCCCTGAACGCTTACTGTGAAGATAGTCTGCCTTGTGAGGCCCGTGGTGCGCTTACCACGGGTCCTCATTTTGATTCGGCGTGCATGTGGTTGCGTGTGGAGAAGAGGTGCGGTGAATGAATGCGTTGAAGTTGGCCAGTATCGTTCTGTGTCTGACACTCCTCGTCGGTGCAGGTGGTGCGACGGCTGTCGAGGAGATTCAGCAAGCAGCCGACGGGCTGTGCACCAACGATAGTTCGGCATACGACCCGGACTGCGATGTGAACCGTAACGGCGAAGTCAAAGTTGACGACATCACGCTCGTCGCCATGCATTGGGGGACCACCGGGGATCCGACGGTAGTGACGGGCGATGGCTGGAGTCTCACGGGCAACGCCGGCACCAATCCCACCAGCAACTTCCTGGGCACGACGGACGATGTCGCGTTTGACATTCGCGTGGATAGTGAGCGTGCGCTGCGCATCGAGCCGGCCTCAGACCTCACGTTCGGCTTCAGCCCCAACCTGATCGGCGGCTACAGCAGCAACGCTGTCGGAAGCGGCGTGCTGGGGGCAATGATTGCGGGCGGCGGGCGGAGCGGCGCCCTGAACCAGGTGATGGCCGACTTCGGTACTGTTAGCGGAGGCGCAGCTAACACGGCCAGCAGCTTTGCCACCACGGTCGCCGGCGGCGAGACCAACCAGGCCAGCGGCTTTGCGGCCGTGGTCGGGGGTGGGTCGGCTAACCGGGCCGGCGCGAAGTTCTCCACGGTAGGTGGGGGCATTGCCAACGAGGCCAGCGGCGGCCACGCTACGGTACCGGGGGGGCTCAGCAACACGGCGGCCGGCGACTACAGCTTCGCGGCCGGCAGGCAGGCTAAAATCGATTCCGCCCACGACGGCGCCTTCCTCTTCGCTTGACCAGAGGCCTTTTGATTTCGCGTCCTCAGCCGCCAATGAGTTTGCCGTGCGTGCAACAGGCGGCGTCCGCTTTGTCTCAGGAATTTCCAGCACCCTTGGTAGCCCTACAGCCGGCGTACGTTTGTCATCTGGCGCCAATGCTTGGAGCGTGCTCAGTGATCGGCGCGCCAAGACCAATATCCTGTCAGTAGATGGGCGTGAGGTTCTGGACAGCCTCGCAACGGTCCCGGTTAGCACTTGGAACTACAAGAGCCAAGATCCGGCCATCCGCCACATCGGCCCCATGGCGCAGGACTTCCACGCCGCCTTCGGCCTTGGTGAGGACGACAAGCACATCAGCACCGTGGACGCGGATGGCGTGTCATTGGCAGCGATCCAGGGGTTGTACCAGATCGTGAAAGAGCAACAGACACAGATCGCCGCGCTGCAACAGCAGAACGCCAAGTTGGAGGCGCGACTCGCAGCGCTGGAACAGGAAACTGAACCGGCCGTTGAAGAAGATCTAGACTGACCTAGTTTTTTGCAGTGTCGGACTCGGGACCGTGCAGCACAGAGCACCCCCAAAAGTGAGTGCCCGTCACTTTAGAATCGAAAAACCTGGTTTCTCAATTGGAGGCGGCTAACGCAGGCCAGCCTCGCCCAAGCGGGTATCAGCCCAGGCCATCTCTTCGTCGGGCAGTGGGGGATCAGGCGGCTCGGTGTAGTCGACCATGCGCCGGTAGGGGCCGCTGTTGTAGGCGCGGTTCGCCATAATCTGGAGGTCCAGCGGCACGTCGTCCTCGCCGGCCCGCAGGGGCACCGGGATGCAGGGCAATATCTCTCTCAGCGCAATCGGGTACAGCTCGTAGTCGGTGGCCATCCCTCGCCGGCCGCTGGCGCGATTGATCAGCACCAAATAGTCGCACGTCAGTTCCTCGATGGCTTCTTGTAATTCCCCGTACGGTAGAAGGTGCCGGCCGGCACGCAGCAGATCCAGCTCGATCAGGTTAGCGTCACTGCGCAGCACGTCGCGCTGCTTGTCCTCGTACGCCTGGCGATCGGGGCCCGGCTGTTTGTTGGAAGGGCTGGCAATCTCGATGAGCGTCACTAGTTTGTGGTTGCGGGTAACGTCCCGAATTTCCACAAAGTGATGTCGGATTGGGTCGGTACGGATGGTGAGATGCAGCGGTTCAGTAATCTTGGTCCGTGGCTTCTCGAGAACGGGTACACTCGGTTCGGCTTCTGAAGGTCGCTGCACGACCGTCACGTCGGGCACAATGCGCCGCGGAATGCCCTCGCTCAGCACGACACCCATCTCGGGGCGCATTCCCAGGCGGGCATAGTAAGGTTCCGGTAGGATGGTATTCAGGTCCCTTCTAAGCTCCGCTGCCAAGGCGTCGTGGAAATCAGGCCAAATATCGGGTGCTTCTAAATATGGGTCCATACCCGGGAATGGAGAAGGCATTTTGCACCTCGCAAGCTATCAGCTATGAATGAATTCACGGCCTGATACAAGAAACACGTTAAAACGTGTTCAACCCTTGTAAGCGTTCAGTTACCCTTGCGAAGGTTAGGAAGAACCTTGGCAAGAGGCCGATTTTCGACTGGCGAGGGGCACCTCGACCCGAAAGCGATTGGCAAACCTTCGCAAGGGTCCCCATTACCTGAACAGTTACCAACCCTTAACCCGTTTCAACGGGGTTCGCAATGTCAGATGGGCAATTCATTGCTCGTCGCGGCCGTAACCCGTCCACCTCAATTCTACTCGGAATCAGTCGCTGGGCAAACCGACGTCAACTTGGACCGTGTCGACGGCCGCCAGGCTTGCGCGCTCGTAGAGCACGACTTCGACCTGGTAGCGGTCGCCGGCCGAGATGCCGGCCGGCACCTCCAGCCAGCGGCGGTCGTGGACGGGAACGCCGGCTTCCCACGTGCTCGTCGGACAGAAGCCGTAGCACGGCTGCGCGTCGCGTTGGGCGATTGTCTCGCCCGCCGGCGTCTTGAGCCGGATCGACGTCGCGTAGTTGGCCGCGATGGGCCGCTCCGGCCACCACGTCATCCGCACCTCGACCTGTCTTGCTGAGCTTTGCCTGAGTTCGACTGTGCCTAAGCTGGTCAGGTCGGCAAAGCGCCCGACTGTCTCCCCTCGGCGAGTGGCTGCCGGCAGGATACGGATCGGCTGCAAGTACACGGTGCCTACTTCGGCGCCACTCGCCACTCGCGCCGGCACCCTCTGACCGGCATCCAGCAGCCGGAGGCGTGGGAGGTAGAGGCCGGCGGTGGTGTTGGTTAGCACCGAGAGGCTCATGCGTTTTGCGTTTTGCGTATTGCGTGCTTCGGCGGCAGTGGCCGGCACGTGGTGCAGGATCTCGGCCGGCGATACGAGGGCGACCTCGACCTCTGTGTTCGCCAGCGGTTCTTGCCAGGTCAACTCGATGCTGAAGGTCTGGCCGGCTTCGACTGCGGTGGTGTCAGGTTCATAATCGAGCAAGCGTGCGCCGTTGGCAAATTCGAGGCCTTCGGGATCGGGGTGCAAGTACGGCTTGTGGCTGAAGTCCCACACCAGCGGTCCGCCGGCTGCCCCCCCAACGACTGACCGGGCTGCCAGCATTATGCCCAGCGCGGTCACCACGGCGATGATCAAGACAAGGCCGCGCCCAGTCTCCCGCCAGAGTTTCCCCCGGGTTAGAAGCAGAATCAGCAAAATAACTCCCACGAGCGATGCCAGCTCGGCCGCCAGGCGGATCGGCGTTCGCCCCAGCGCGAGGTCGATCCGATGGGTGCCGGCCGGCACCGACACGCGGATGCCGCCGTGGTTAGGTTGGGCCGACGCGCCGGCCGGCTGGCCGTCGATGGTGGCGCGCCAGCCGGGGAACCAGTAGGTGGGGAAAATTACGTCGCGCTGTTGATCGATGGTGACGCGCCACTGCTGGGAGGCCGGCCCGCGACTCAGTAACTGGGCGCTGTCGGCGCCAATGGGCGGGGCGGGCTCGCCCTGCGTGAGAGCGGCCGACGCCCACGGGCGCGGCACGACGGCGGCCGGCAGGTACTCGGCCCGCACCGTGGAGCCGATGTTGCCGGTGAACGCTTCGTAGAGCATGAGGCGTTCGGCTGTGATGTCGTCGTCGCGGACGGGGAGGTATTCGACGTTGAGGCTGGGCATCGTGGTGGCGATGAGGAATAGTGTCAGGATGATGGCGATTGACCAACGTGAAACGTAAGACGTAAAACGTAAATTGGAGCTGGCCAGTGCTCCTATGCCGAGGCTGAGGCCGAAGGCCTGGACGGAGAGCCAGCGCCACGGGAATTGGACGAAGGGCAGGAGGGGGATGTGGTCCCAGAGGGGTTTTGACCAGGGGGTGATGAGGAAGGTGGCGATTAGGGCGGTGGCGGCGAAGAAGGAATTGTGAATTGTCAATTGTGAACTGTGAATTGTGAATTGTGGAATTCGGCGGATGATGGCGATGGTGATGGCCAGGAGGCCTAAGAAGCCGAGGAGAGCTTGGGTGAGGCCCATGGCGAAGGGGGCGCCGGCGGCGTCGACGTCGAAGTTGAAGAGCGGGTCGGCCTGGACGAGGTTGGTGCTGCGGAAGTGGCCGGCGTAGTGAAAGTAGCCGGTCAGGTTGCCCTCGAGTTGGACGGCGTCTTGTTCGAGCAGGGCCGGCGCCCAGTAGAAGGCGCTCAGGATGAGGGCGAGGGCGAAAGTGGCTACGGTCCAGAGGTAGTAGCGCTTGCGTGTTGCGTGTTGCGTGTTGCGTGTGAGGAGGAGGGCGTAGGTGAGGGCGACGGGGGTGAAGATTAGGGCTGAGATGTTGTGCGCTAGAACGAGGCCGGCGTAGGCCGCGGCGGTGAAGGCGGCCGGCCCAGAGCCAGGATTCGAGCGGAGCCGGCGTAGTCCCAGGAAGATCAGCGGGTAGAAGGCGAAGGCGATGAACTCGCCCAGGGAGTCGCCGCGGACGTAGACGTTGACCAGGTGGAATGGGGCGTAGGTGTAGGCGGCGGCTGCGAGCACGGCCGCCGGCCGGCTGTCGAAAATGTCGTCGGCCAATTTGTACATGCCGGCCGCCGCCAGCAAGAAGCCCAGGATCTGCGTCAGCTTGATGGCGTTGACGATGCTCAGTCCGGCCAGGTGGAAGCCGGCTGCGGCGTAGAACGCCAGCGGCGCGTAGTAGTTCCAGAACGGGTAACCGTGGCCGTAGGCAGCGTCGGGCATCCAGCGGGCGGGGAAGTGACCGCCCTGCAGCGCGACGCTCAGTTGGTGAACGCGCTGGAGCAGAAACGGGCTGTCGCCGCCGGCGCGCGTGTTGACCAGGCCTGGATCGAGGAGGAGGGGGAGCCAGGCGGGCAGGGTGAGAAGGAGGATGGAGAATGGAGATTGGAAAATGGAGATTGGAGATTGGAGGATGGAGATTAAGGGATGGCGGACGGAGTCTTGGTTGGCGGTACTCTCTCTCACGAGGTAGTTCCCAATCCTTAATCTCTAATACCCAATCTCTAATCTCCAATTAACCACGCGGACGGAGGCTGGCAGCGTAGAGTAGGATGAAGACGCCGGCTGTCCCCAGCAGAAGCACCAGACCCGATGTACCATTGTTCGTCGCCTGGTTTGTCAGATGATCGAGGGTCGATGGCGGCGTTGGCGTAGGGGTAATCGTCGCTGTGGGCAGCGGTGTGACAGTCAGCGTGTGAGTTGGCGTGAGCGTGTTGGTCGGGGTGCGAGTGAGCGTCGCGGTGTTTGTCGGCGTCACCGATGATGTCGGTGTAAGTGTGTCGGTGGGTGTGGGCGTGATGGTCGGTGTGTCAGTCGGGATGGGTGTGCTCGTGGGTGGCGCCGGCGTGTTCGTCGGTACGATGGCCTGCAGGCAGACGTCGTCCCAGTATGAGTCGTTGTGCTTCACCGGGAATTCCGGGACACCCTTCAGGAAGACGGTCACCACGTTGTTGCGCGCTGTGCTGCTCAAGGTGAGTTGTTTGTGAGCATCGTACGCGAACATGTTAGGATCGGACCAGACGATGTTGTCGCTGTTCCAGTCCGTGCCGCCGAAGGGGTCGATGCCGATGAAGACGCGGTAGTTGCCGGGAACGTCAGACTTGTTCGGATCGTCGGTGTCGTCGGACCAGACCTGGACCCAGGCCGAGAGGTTGAGGCGCGTCCCGACCGGGATGCCGCTGACTTGCTGGAGAATGCCGGCGGTGTGGGTCGAGAACGTCGTGAACCACTTCTGAGCGAAGCGACCGCTATGCACACGGCGGTCGCTGTGAACTTGGGCGTCCTCGGGCTTGTACTCCGGTCTATAGTTGAGGCCGGGGAATTCTTCTGATCCCGGCTTGAACCAGGGGTGCCAGCCCTCGGCCACAGATATTTCACCACTGCCACGATCGCTGAAGCCTCCTTCGAACCCGCCGTTCACGAGACGATTGCCTGGACACGCATTCTGAAGCAGGTTCGATGGAACGACATTGAGTGAGCTATTTGTCTCGGATCGCACTACTTCGGGTGCGGCGGAGACGGTCAGCGGCGTGATCAGGAAGCCGATGAACAAGCTCAGCAATGTCAGTCGTAATGTCCGCATGAAGTGTCCTCTCCTCGCTAGTTCGAGTTCGTTGTCCTGCGCCGGGGCCAAACGACCAGACCGAGCAGGCCGAGCGTGAGGCCGATCAGGGCCGGTGCGCAGTTGAGCGCACCAGGCTGGCGCTGGCTCGGCGGCGCTGAATCAGGCGCGCTTTCTGTTTCTGGGGTTTGCACTTTGGTCGACGCTTCTGGGGTAACTGTCACAACGACAGCAGTGGCCGGCTCCGCTGTCTCTGTCAGCTCCGGCGTGTCCGTCGGGAGCGGCGTGTCGGTCGGCGTCTGGGTAGCCGTTGGCACCGGCGTCTGCGATGGGGTCGGTGTGATGGTGGGTGTCGCGGTTGGTGTTGGCGGAATCTCCTGGGCCACGGGGACATCGGCCAGGTCGATCCCGAGCTTGACCAGGCCGGTGAAAACCCAGCCGGCCGTCTCCGCATCGTCCGTCACCTGAAGCCACGAACTATCGGAAAGCCTGGCCCCCACCTTCAGCGGATCGCCGCGCTCCAGCGTGCCGATGACGTCGTATTCGGTGCCCGGACCGGCGCGGAAGTTCAGCAGCGCCGTATCGACGACGGCGTCGAAGCCTTCCGGGATGGCCGGCCCCGCGACTACCAGACACGCCGTATCCCAGAACGAGTCGTTGTGTTTGACAGCGAACTCGGGCTGCCCCCTGGTGTAGACGGTGACGTGGTCAGCCTGGGCCACGGCCTGGACGTTCACTTGCGTCCAGGTGTCGTACACCATCATCGGTTCGGTCCAGATCACGGTATCGGGAGGTGGCGCCCCGACGCCGGCCGGCGTGTTGCCGTACGGATCGATGCCGATGAATGTGCGATAGTTGCCCGGCGCGTCGGGATCGGAGTGGTGCTTCTCGCCGTCCCAGCCGTCGGCTTCGCCGGTGTATGTCTGGAACCAGATGGAGAAGTTCACGACGCTGCCGGTGCGCACCGGCACGCGCTGGTAGATGCCGGCGTCGTGCGTCGCCCAGGTGGTGAAGAATTTCTGGGAGAAGTAGCCGTTGTGGACGCGCCAACGCAGCGGGTCGCGCGTAGCATCTTCAAGCTTGAACTCGGGTTCGCGGTTGACGCGTTGGTCGCCGCGGATGAACCACGGGAACCACCCGTGCGCCACAGACGAGGATAGGCTAGTCCCCAGATTCTCTGTCTTGCGTGCACCAAACTCGAAGTCGGGGTTGGTGAGTGTGTTACCGGGACAGGAATCCTGCAAAAGGGGAGGTGGCGCGGATGCGTTGTAGGGGCCTCGATATCCATAGGCCGGTGAAGGACCCAGGGTCAAGATACCAACCAGCCAGAGCAAGCCGGCAATTTTGCTAACCTTCGTCAGAATTCGTCGAGAACAGCTTCGCATATCGCCTGTATGTCTCCTCAATGCGTCAGTATAGGGACTTCCAGGGAAATAAACCTCCCAAAAACGGCCTATTTCCCCCGGAAATCTTTAGGTTTTTGGGAGGTTTTAAATTCTGGAATCCCCATGGTCGCTCTCAAGATGCCATCGTCTGCGCCCCCGCATCCCCGAGCGGCATACAATTGTAATCAAAGTGTGAGTGTGGTCAAGCCAAAGACTGGCTTATGATCATTTTTGACTATCAAAACCGGTGACTTCCCCTAGGTTTTTTACCCGAACTTGATAGTCAAAAATGATTATCCACCTCCCCTTCATAACGTGTTAGCAGCGCCATGTGATCCGCGATACGGGCGGCGCAATCGCGCCCTCGAACCCTTCGACGGAGCTCAGGACGTCGCCTGGACGCTGAAACTTGTTTCAGGTCTTGGCGATAGTCATCATTTCGGCTGCTTGCCAGGCACCGCCGTGAACGACGGTGCTCGCGTACGAAGTACGAAGTACGAAGCCCTGCGGGCTGGTGCAGCCGCTGCATGAGGCTTTGTCCCTGAGCCTGGTCGTTTACAGCCTGTCGTTTGTAGAACGATTTGGCAAATCGTTCAACGGGCCGGCGGCCACTTAGTGGGGACTTATGAAGAAACACCAGGGGCTGGGGGTTGACGGTTGCTGGGAATCATACGATAATGGGTGAAGTGATGAAGAAACATACTTCGATCGCGACAGGCCTCGCCCTCGTGGCGTTTGGATTGCGCATCTACCACCTGGGAAGCCCGCCGCTGCTCTGGGATGAAGGCTGGAGTATCGGGCTGAGCCGGCTCCCGCTGAGCGAAATCGCCCGCATCACGGCGCTGGATGTGCACCCGCCGCTGTACTACCTTTTGCTGAAGGGGTGGCTGCTGCTCGGTTCCCATGAGTTCGTGACGCGATTCCTGTCGGTGCTGGCCGGCGTGCTGACCGTGCCGCTGACCTACCATGCCGGCCGGGTGTGGCGGGGCCGGCGGGTCGGATTCCTGACAGCATGTTATATAACGATCGCGCCGCCCTTGATCTACTACTCGCAGATCACGCGCATGTTCGCGCTGTGCGTGGTGTTTCTGGTGCTGGCCACCTACGGCTTGCTGAAGTTCCTTGATTCGAGATTTGGAGCCCGAGGTCACACGGTCTGGCCATCGCTGGCGCTGTTCGTGGTCGGGGCTGCTGGCGCGCTCTACTCATTCTACTACGCCGGCTTCGTCGTGGCGGCGCTGTTCGTCTACGCTGTGATCGCGGCGCCTCGGCGCTGGAAAACGACGCTGGCCGGCTTCGGTGCAGTGGCTGGACTCTATCTTCCGTGGCTGCTCTACGCTGCGCCCGCTATGCTGAACCGTGTCGGGGAGCGAACGGGCTTCACGTTCGCCATCGGTCGCGCGCTGCGGCTGGCGGCGGAGGGGTTCTACGGCCTGGTGTTTCCCTACGGCGTCGGGTGGCCGGCGGTGGCTGCGGTGCTGCTGGTCGCCGGCGTGGGCGCGCTCGTCGGGTCACGCCGTTTGGGACGCTGGGCGCTGTTGCCGCTGCTGGCGATCGGCGCAACGCTTTTCGGGGCGGCGGTGGGGGCACAGGCGCACATGTTCGCCGCGCGCTACACCATCGTGGCGAGTCCGTTTGTGGCTTTGGCTCTGGCGGGCGCTTTGGGGTTGCTGGCCGGCCGGCGCTGGCTCTTCGCCATCGGCATGCTGCTGATCCTCGCGACCACGGCGCCGACGATCACCAACTACGTGTACGGCAAGTCTTACGAGGTCTTCGACCCCTTCGACCCCTTCGACCCTGGCATGGACTGGCAGGTGTTACACGAGCCGGCCGACGCTGACGATGTCGTCTTCTTCAACGTGCTGAGCCTGGCCGGCACCTATCAGCGCTACCGCACCCCCGACGATCCGCCGTGGTCCTACGCCTTGCGCTGGGATCCCGTCATCGAACCGTTGCCGGCGGCGCAGGCGAGGATCGAACAGGCCGCAACGTCGCACGACCGGTTATGGGTTGTGCTGTATAAGGGCACCGTGGCGGCGAATGCCGAGTTGAAGGAGTGGTTGGATGAGCGCTTCTACTCGGCCGAGGGGCTGGGCTGGCGTGGAGATACGCTGTATCTTTCGTACGTCGATCCGCAAGAGCCGTGGCGGGACGTGGGACTGGGCGCGCAGTTCGGGAACATGGCGCTCAAGGCTGCGCGCTACACGCCGGCCGGCTCGCAGTCAGGCTGTGCGACGTGTGCGGCGGCCGGCGTGGACTTGGTGTGGCGGGCTGACGGGGCGGTTCAGCAAGAGGCGAAGGTATTCGTGCACCTGTACGACGCGGCCGGCAACCTCGTGGCGCAGCATGACTCGGTTCCTGTGAACGGCACGCGCCCCACGACGACCTGGGAGGCGGGCGAGACGTTGGTGGATCGCCATGGGCTGGCGCTACCGGATCAAGTTGCCGGTCCGCTGCAACTGGTCGTCGGTTTGTACGAGCCGGCGACGGGCGAGCGTTTGCGTACGTCGGATGGCCGGGACACAATTTCGGTTGGGAGTGTTGTAAAATGAGACCGACTCAAGAAACCAGGTTTTTGACAAAAACCTGGTTTCTGGCCTCTTACAATCAATCATAGGTGTAGCGATCGCCTAAGGACGCCCCATCTGGTGCCGCGACGGGGAGTCGCTGCATCGTATCGGGGTCGTAGATGGCGATGATGACGCTGTGCCGCGCTGGGTCATAGGGTACCGGAAGTTCTAGCGTGCGGCTCTCGATGATTCGGTCACCGGCGCGCCAGGCAGTCGTCGGGTAGAAGCCGCGAGCCGGCGGGCCGTCCTCCTGGGTGATGAGGCCGGCTGACGTCAGGAGCTGCGCGGTGATCGCGTACGATGTCTCCAGCGGCTCTCGACACTCCAACACGAAGCGAACCTGCAACCGCCCGTCGGCCACCGGCTCGACGCCGGCCTCTTGCAGCGCGATGTCGTCACCGAAGATTGCCAGCGGTCGGCCGGCGTCGCTGTGCGGTACGGCCTGAAACAGCACGTACAAGAGCCGCGCCTCGGATTCGAGATCGCCGCTCTCTTGGGCGCCTTCCCGCACAGAGATGGTGCTGTTTTCTGGCAACAGGCTGAAGTAGCTTGACAGATCCTGAAACGGCCACAGAGCGACTACGGTCTGAGGTGAGGCCGGCACCCTCGGCGTGTCGTCGGTCAACACGGTGACACGCTGCGAGTGGGGGATGAGAAATCGGATGGCAGCCCAGCCGCCCCAGAGTACGTGGTCGACGTAGGCCTGGCTGTTCCGGTGTTGCCTCAGAAATGTGTTCACGTCGCTTGCCAGTTCTGTGGCGCCGGTTTCGAATTGATAGTAGGTGTTCTCGCTGCGCGCATGGCGGACGAAGTAGTCGTAGGTCGTGAGGCCGAGGCTGAGGGACAGCGCAATCAGCAAAGTCGAGCCAGCAACCGCTAAAGATTGCGTGCGTTTTAGCCAATGGATGGCTACTGACAAGCCGAGGGCTGGAATAATGAAGACGACGGGGAGTATTCCCACAGCCCGGAGGAAGTGCGGCGCATCCTCAGCCAGTACAGTCGGTAGCAGCATGAAGCTGGTCCAGATCAGGATGAAGCCGTATGCCGGCTCCCGCCACTGCCGGATCGCGACGCCCAGGCCAAGCAAGAAGAAGATTGAGAGCAGCGGGTCGAACACCGGGCGCAGCGGCACGTTGTGGCGCGGGATGAAATCGCCGCGCACGTTGAACATCAGCAGCGTGCGGCCGGCGTGATCCAGCAACGTGCCAAGTGGATCGCCGCCGCTGATTTCTGGGTTGAGAATTGAGACCTGGAAAGCTCGCCGGGCGGCCTCGGTGCGGTGGGTCAGGAAATAACCGAGCAGGGGGCCGGCGACGATGATGGCGACGCAAGCGAACAGTAGGAAACCGGACCACGGGACTACTAATCGTGAATCGTGAATTGTGAATTGTGAAGTGTGAAGTCTGCGGCGGAGCAGCAGATAGCCGATGAAGCCCAGGAATGCCAGCGGCGCGAAGCGGGCGGCCAGGTAAGTGTACAGCATGATGCCCGCGAAAGCGCCGGCAAGGGCGAACCATCGCCAGGCCGTTCGGTCCCGGCGGATGCGCTGTTCATAACCACGCCAAAAGGCCCACACGGTCAGTGCGACAAATAGGGGCATCGCGACGGCGCGGAATCCAACGCGGCTCAGGTTGATGGACCAAACTGTGATAGCCGCGATCGTGGCGGTGAGCAGGCCGATGCGCCGATTGAAGAGGCGCCGGCTCAGCAGGTAGGTGGCGGGCACTGTCAGCGTGCCCAGCACGGCCGGCACAATCCGAATTGCCAGTGCCGATCGGCCTAGGAGCGCGACGGAGCCGGCGATCAGATAGATGAATAAAGGCTCGCGCCCGTTGTTGGCCGTGAAAAAAACCGGCGTCGCGCCATCAAGGACACGCAGGGCATCCAAACCGTTAATGGCTTCGTCGTGATACAGGCCAGGCGGCAGCTGACCTAGCAGGAGGAACCGGAACAGCGCTGCCAGCAGCGTGATGCCGGCTACCAGTGTGAATTCGTGTGAAACTTCTCGGTTTCCATCAATCATGTCGGAAGAGACAGTGAGCCGCAGGTGTACCTAAGTATGCCGATAGTGGTCAGTTTTGACTATCAGGATCGGTAATAGAGCGGGCAGGATTACCGTGTTTGATAGTCAAAACTGATTACCGATTATAAGCGTGGCGAACCTCTGTGTCAATTACTGAAGTCTGGCAGGCCGTCAACCAACATTTGACGAACTCGCATGGAGAATGATATAATCTAAAGATAGAATTCAGAGGCTCCACTGAACGGGTCGCGAATGATTCCCCGCAATCTTGCCCGTTCGTATCCGATCACACATCATAGAGAGGAGAGGCCATGTACTTTCAGAAACGTTGGGCGTTTTTGGTCGTCGTTGGTATCCTGCTGGCGGCCTTGATGGTGGCGTGCGCCCAGCCGGCGCCCGGTGGCGGACAACCCGCCGAGCAGCCTGCCGAGGAGCAGCCAGTCGAGGAAGCTGCGCCCACCACGCTCATTATCGGGCAGAATACACAGGATGCCGTGTCGTTGGACTCCGCGCGTGCGTACGAGTTCACGTCGACAGAGGTTGTCCACCAGGCGTATGATACGCTTGTCGGTTTTGACCGGGGCGATTATGCCAACATAAAACCCCGTCTGGCGACGGATTGGAGCGTTAGCGACGATGGGTTGACGTGGACATTCAAGCTGCGTGATGATGCAGTGTTCCACAGCGGAAACCCAGTCACCGCGGAAGATGTCGTTTGGTCGCTGCGACGCGTAATTGAACTTGAGCAGACCGCTTCGTGGGTGCTCACACAGTTTGTGTCAGACCCGGAGAACATCCAGGCGACGGGCGATTACGAAGTGCAGATCACAACCAGCGAACCCGTCGCCGAATTGCTGTTCACGTCCACATTGGTTTTCACCACCGGCTCGATTCTCGACAAGCAGGAGGTGCTGAAGCACGAGGTGGAGGGCGATATGGGGGCGGAATGGCTGACGGATCACGTGGCTCAACACGAATGTGATTACGAGCACGCCAAAGAT
>JAANWY010000045.1 GCA_018263655.1 Anaerolineales bacterium
GAAACTGTAGCCTGCCCAGCTTGACAATGTTAAATTCGGTTCAGAAACAGCCTTTTGATCGCCGAAGGTCTCCTGACCGAGCGGCGTCCTGAGCCTGTCGAAGGGGCGAATCGGGCTCGGTCAGGAGACCTTCGCCCAACACGCCAGGTAATTGTATCATCTCAATATTTCGGGGCTATGTAGGTCGAAATGGTATTTCGACCCGACGATTTACCAAATCGTCGTACATGTCCCCCCATATATTGAGAAGACACAGGTAATTTAACATTGTCAACCTAGAAAGGAAGCGTCGAAGGATGCGCACCTATCTCGTCAAGCGTTTTTTCATGACTCTTCTTGTCCTCGTGCTGGTGACGGTCTACCTCACCTTGTTAGTCCACATCGTCCCGGGTGATCCAGCCAAGAGCCTTCTCGGTCCGCGGGCCAATCCGGATCTCATTGCAAAGATCCGCGCGGCCATGGACCTGGACAAACCGGTGCTGGAACAGCTGGGGCTGGCGCTGTGGAGCCTGGCACGCGGGGATCTGGGTACCGACATCTTTACCGGTAGATCAATCAGCGAACTGATCGGCGCCGCCCTGCCCCACACGCTGATCCTGGCCTGGACGAGCCTGAGCCTGGCTGCCCTCATCGGCATCCCCCTGGGCGTCTATTCAGCCACCCATCCCGATTCCTGGCTGGACCGCATTACGGCCACCGTGTCGATCTCCTTTATCACGGTCCCTTCGTACGTGGCCGGCCTGTTCTTCCTGCTGCTGTTCGCCGTGCAGTTCAGGGTAATGCCGGCCATCGGGATGGGGGCTGAAGGCGATGTGCTCGACTATGTCCAGCATCTGATTCTGCCGGTCGCCGCGCTGGCCATCTCTTGGGTGGGTTACCTGGCGCGCCTGGTCCGCGCCAGCCTGCTCGAGGTGCTCAACCAAACGTATGTTCGGGCCGCTATGGCCGCCGGCCTCTCCCAGCGACTGATCTTTTACAAATATGCCCTCAAGAACGCCCTGATCCCGACGGTGGCGGTGCTGGGCATTGGCGTCGGGAAGCTGATGGCGGGGGCCGTGTTCGTGGAGTTGATCTTCACCCGACCGGGCATGGGTACCCTCATCTTCAATGCCATCCAGGCCCGCAACTACCCTGTCGTCCGGGCCGGCGTCCTGGTCGTGGCCTTCTTGTTCGTCGCGGCAAACCTACTCGCCGACCTGGTATACACCTACCTGGACCCACGGATCCAGCTCGGCAAGGCACGAGGATAACATGCAGTTTCAAGCTAGATCCACCGGTCGCATCCGACGACTTCTCGATCGTATCCCTATCCTGGGCGATGTGCTCAGGCGTCCTTTAGGCGTATTGGGGTTCGTGATCGTTCTGGCCTTCATGCTCATGGTCTTGCTCGCCCCAGTGTTCGCGCCTTACGGCTTTGCCGAGCAGGACATTCCCAGTATGTTGCAGGGCCCTTCACGCGCGCACTGGCTGGGCACGGACCACCTGGGTCGGGACCTGTGGTCGCGCATCGTCTACGGCGCGCGTATCGCCCTCGGCGTTGCTGTGCCGGCCGTCGCGCTGGCTCTAGCCGGCGGGCTCGTGCTGGGGCTCGTGGCCGGCTACGTCGGGGGGCGGGTCGACGACGTCACGCTGGTCTTTCTGGATTCGCTCCAGGCTTTCCCAGCCGTGATCCTGGCCCTGACCCTCCTGGCGCTCCTGGGCCCCTCCCTAGTCAACGTCATCATCGTCATCGGTCTAGCCTGGACGCCGGGCTATGCCCGCATCGCCCGCGCCCAGGTGCTTACGACCAAGCAGAACCAATACATCGAGGTCGAACGCTCGCTCGGCGCGCGGCAGGGGCGGATCCTCGCCTTCCACATCCTGCCCAATATCGTTGCCCCGTTGCTGATCCTGGGAGCGATGGATCTCCCGGTCGTGATCACCTTCGAAGCCGGCCTCTCCTTCTTGGGACTCGGCGTCCGGCCGCCGACGCCGTCCTGGGGCGTGATCCTGGCTGACGGCTTCAACTTTATCCGCCAATCTCCGTGGCCCATCACCTGGGCCGGCCTGACGCTGATCATCACCACGTTGGGCTTCACGCTGTTCGGTGAGACGTTGCGCGACGTGCTGGATCCCGCGCTGTCCGGAACGCGAGGTATCTGATGGATACACCACTGCTGCAGGTGAAGAACCTGCAAGTCAAGTACCACACCCGAGAGGGCATTCTGACCGCGATTCAGGATGCCAGCTTCGAGATCCACCAGCGCGAAATCCTCGGCATCGTGGGGGAATCGGGCTGCGGTAAGAGCACGATGGCTTCGGCCATGATGCGCCTTCTGCCGCCCAACGGGGAGATCGGCGCCGGCCAGATTCTATTCGGGGATCAGGACCTGGCGCAGCTCAGCGAGGAGCAACTGCGCTACATCCGTGGCCGCGACATGTCCATGATCTTCCAGGATGCCATGACTAGCCTCAACCCCGTTTTCAGTGTCCAAGAACAGATGACGGATGCGCTGAAGGCTCACCAGTGGGACAAGAGCCGCAAGGAATTGCGCGCAGCCGCCATCGAGATGTTGGATCGCGTCGGCATCCCCGACGCCGCACGGCAAATCAAGGAATACCCACACCAGTTCTCCGGCGGCATGCGCCAGCGCATCATGATCGCTATGGCGTTGATGTCGAATCCGGCGCTGTTGGTTGCTGATGAGCCCACCTCGGCGCTGGACGTCACGCTGGAAGCCCAGATCATCGATCTGATTCGCGGCCTGCGCAATGAGCTTGGAACGGCGATTCTGTACATCACCCACGATTTGGGTGTGGTGGCCCAGCTCTGCGATCGCGTCATCGTGATGTATGCCGGCCACATCGTCGAGGCCGGCGACATATTCAGTATCTTCGAGAAGCCCAAACATCCCTACACGCAAGCTCTTCTGCGTTCTCACCCCTCGCACAGCCTGCGGGGCACCCGGCTGACGACGATTTCCGGGCGCGTGCCGAGCCTGAAGGAGCTTCCGCCCGGCTGCAAATTTGCGCCGCGCTGCGAGTACGCGCTGCGGCGCTGCGACACCAACGAACCACGCTTGATTCCGATTGACGGACAGCGCGTGCTGTGCCACGGTTACGAGCCGGACTGGCAAGGCGAGAATCCCATCATGACTTTGGCTGTCGCCGCCACTGCCGATGAAGTGGCCGGGACGGCTGTCGAGAAAACCGCGACTGACGAAGTTGTCGTCCAGACGAACCAGCTGCGCACACATTTTCGCGACCACGTCGGATTCCTGGCCGAGATCCTGGGAGAGGAAGGCGGCACGGTGCGCGCTGTGGACGGCGTCGACGTCCGAGTCCGGCGCGGTGAGACGCTGGCCCTGGTCGGCGAGTCCGGCTCGGGCAAGACAACGTTCGGGCGGACCGTTCTGCGCCTGACGGACCCGACAGCCGGCGAGATCGTCGTGGAGGGCCAGGACATCACCGCGCTGCCCCAATCGCAGATCCGCTCGATGCGGGCCCGCATGCAGATGATCTTCCAGGACCCCACCTCCAGCCTCAGCCCGCGCATGAAGGTGTCGTCCATTTTGCTGGAGCCGTTCAAGATTCACGGTGTCCGAGTGGTGAATGAAAACGACAAGGTTGACGAGCTGCTGGAGATGGTGGGGCTATCGGCGGAGCAGACGGACAAGTATCCGCACCAGCTCTCGGGCGGCCAGGCGCGGCGTGTGGGCATCGCGCGGGCGTTGGCTCTCAACCCCGACATCCTTGTGGCCGATGAGCCGACGGCCGGCCTTGATGTATCCGTGGCAGCCGGCGTTCTGAATCTGCTGAAAGACCTGCGCGAAGAACTAGACTTGACATATATCGTCATCACCCACGACCTGAGCGTCGTCAGCTTCATCGCCGACCGCGTGGCCGTCATGTATCTGGGCAAAATCGTCGAGCTGGCCGAGGCCGGCGAGCTGTTCGCCACGCCGAAGCACCCCTACACCGAGGCGCTGATCTCCGCCATCTCGCTGCCTGATCCTCGGCTGCGAGAGAAGAGCGAGCGCATCATTCTCTCGGGCGAGATCCCCAGCCCGCGCCATCCGCCGGCGGGGTGTCCGTTCCATCCGCGCTGCCGCTACGCAGAGAAGCGCTGCGCTTCCGAGGTTCCCTTGCTCGAGCCAGTGGATGGTCAAGGGCGCCTGAGCGCGTGTCACTTTCCCGAACGTGTGCAGGCAGAGTTGTAGTGCGCGCGGTTTGTAAACAGAGATTGCGACGGTTCCACAACTGTGATATGATTGTGTTTATGCAGTAGCTATGGGCGATGACACGATGCAGGTGCTAAACTTGGAGCAAGTGCACGCCCAGAGTTAAAGGAGTGCCATGTTTCCCCACGCTGTACGCGAGATCGAAAATACCTGGATTCCCATGTCCGACGGCTGCCGGCTCGCCGCCCGCATCTGGCTGCCCGAAGACGCCGAGGACGATCCCGTGCCCGCCATCCTCGAATACATCCCCTACCGCAAGAACGACGGCACCGCTGAGCGCGACGCCGTCCGCCACGCCTACTTCGCCGGCCACGGCTATGCCTCCGTCCGCGTCGACATGCGCGGCAGCGGCGACTCCGACGGCATCCTGTACGACGAGTACCTGAAGCAAGAGCAGGACGATGCGCTGGAGGTGCTGGCGTGGCTGGCACATCAACCGTGGTGCACGGGCGACGCCGGCATCATCGGTAAGTCATGGGGTGGCTTCAACGGCTTGCAGATCGCCGCGCGCCGGCCCCCGGAGCTGAAAGCCGTCATCAGCGTCTACTCGACCGACGACCGCTACGCTGACGACGTGCACTACATGGGCGGCTGTCTGCTAGCGGCCGACATGCTCCCGTGGGCGTCCATCATGCTGGCCTACAACGCCCGGCCCCCGGACCCCAAATACGTCGGCGAGCGCTGGCGCGAGATGTGGCTGGATCGGCTGGAGAAGACGCCCCCTTTCATCGAGGCCTGGCTGACGCACCAGCGCCGCGATGATTTTTGGAAACACGGCTCGGTGTGCGAGGACTTCGGTGTCCCTTCGACGTCCCTTCGACGCGGCTCAGGACAGGGCTCAGGACGTGGCATCGAATGTCCGGTCTACGCTATCGGTGGCTGGGCCGACGCCTACACCAACGCCGTGCTGCGGCTGTTGGAGGGCCTGCCTGGCCCGCGCAAGGGGCTGATCGGGCCGTGGAGTCATCAGTATCCCGACGTGGCAGACCCGGGGCCGGAGATTGGCTTCTTGCAGGAATGCCTGCGTTGGTGGGACTACTGGCTCAAGGGCATTGACACCGGCATCATGGACGAGCCGATGCTGCGCGCGTGGATGGAGGACAGCGTGGAGCCGGCCCCCTACCACGAGGTGTGGCCGGGGCGCTGGGCGGCTGAATCAGCATGGCCGTCGCCCAACAGCCAGCTGGCCTCGCTCTGGCTGGCTGACGGCCGCTTGAGCGAGACACCGCCGAGCGAAACGCAGATCGAGTACCGGGGGCCGCAGCACCACGGCCTGGATGCCGGCGCTTGGTGCTCCTACGGTAACCCCGCTGACCTGCCGCCCGACCAGCGCGACGAAGACGGCCTTTCCCTGACCTTCACGTCGGACCCGCTGGACGAGCCGCTGGAGATACTCGGCTTTCCAGAAGCTGAACTGACTGTCGCTGCCGACAGGCCGAACGCGCTGGTCGCCGTGCGGCTGTGTGACGTCTCGACCACGGGGGCGTCGACGCTGATCACGCGCGGATTGCTGAACCTGACCCACCGTGACGGCCACGAAGATCTCGATCCGCTGGAGCCCGGCGAGCGCTACACCGTCACCGTGCGCCTCAACGCTATCGCGTACTCGGTGCCGGCCGGCCATCGCCTGCGCGTCGCGGTGTCGCCCACGTACTGGCCGTACGCCTGGCCGTCGCCGGAGCCCGTCACACTGACGGTGTTTGCCGGCGCCGAAAGCCGGCTTCAGCTGCCCGTCCGGCCGCCGCGACCCGAGGACGACGAACTGCCCGCGTTCGAGCCCCCAGAAGGCGCCCCGCCGCTGGACGTCGAAGTCCTCCGGACCGGCCAGAGCAACCGCTTCAAGCACTACGACGTCGCCAACGGCTCGTACACACTCACCGTCGTCAATGACAGCGGCCGGCGCCGCATCGTGCGCGACGGGCTGGAGCACGCGGGAACAGTCACCGACATCTACACCATCGTCGAGGGCGATCCACTTTCGGCCGAGGTCCGCTGCGAGCGCACCGTTCACGTCGGGCGTGGCGACTGGCACACCCGCGTGGAGACGGTCAGCACCATGACGTCAGATGCCGAGTCGTTCCACGTCACGAACCTCGTCGATGCGTACGAGGGCAATACGCGCGTATTCACGAAGACCTGGACCTTCACTGTCCCGCGCGATCACGTCTAGATGTGTCAAGAACGGTACGTAGTAACGACTTCAGTCGTTTGCAATGGCGCCACAACGACTGAAGTCGTTACTACGAACGTGACTACTACACGACGGCCTAAATCCCTCGGCAGTTTGCGCTCGCCAGGGATCGCCAGATCCCGGCCTTGCGCGACGAAAACTAGCTATGAAACGGCGCGCCAGACGGGGATCTGACGATTCCCTTGGAGCAAACAACTACCGAAGGATTTCCGCCGCAGTGTATTACTCAGCGCCTCGTGCCTACACAAAAAGAGACCGGCCCCTTTTTTCCGCATCTCGCCACCGCGAGGGCAGTAGCCGGGCGATCGCCTGAGTAGTTACCTACGAACAAAAGCAATGCTCGAGAAGCTGACAACCGTAGGCTCTCTACTCTACAATGAGAGGAAGTCGACCCTTCACCAACCACAGAGACAACTATGCCATCAGACAACATTTGCCTCCGAGTCCTGTCGCCGGCCCAGGTCGAGCAGATCGACGCCGCCGGCCTGCGTCTGCTCGAGGAAGCGGGCATCGCTCTCGATCATCCCGAGGCGCGCGAGCTACTCCACGGTCACGGCGCGCGCATCGAGGGTGAGCGAGCGCACCTGCCGGTCAACCTGGTCAAGGATACCCTCACCGATGCCCCGAGCCGCGTGACCCTGTGGGGTCGCGACGGCGAGCAATCCGTCACGCTGGGCGACGGTGGGCTATACGCCCACAACGGTGGCGGCATCCCCAACATCTTCGATCTGGAGACGGGTGAGCGCCGGCCGGCCACCGCTGACGACGTGCGCGACACCGCCCACCTCCTCGACGCCATGCCCAACGTCCACGCCGTCACGTTTCTCGTCACGCCCCAGAACGTGCCATCGGAAACCATGATCAGTGCGGCCCTGGCTTACACCTTCGAGGGAACCACCAAGCCGGTCTTCGGCGGCGGCATGGAAAAAGCGCGTGACGTGGAGGCGAGCGTTGCCATCGCGGCCGCCGTCGCCGGTGGCCGCGAGAAGCTGCGCGAACGCCCGCTGCTCAACTTGAGCGTCTCTCCCATCAGTCCACTGACGTTCCCCCACGACGTCACCGCCGCGATCTTGGCCGTCGCCAAGCACGGCATCCCGTTCGACGCCTTGCCGGCCCCGGTACTGGGTGCATCGGGGCCGCTGACGCTGGCCGGCAGCCTGGCTCAGCAACACGCCGAAAACTTGGCCGCTCTACTGCTCGTCCACCTGGTCGATCCGACGGCGCCGCTGGGCTATTGTTCACGCATCAGCGCGCTAGATTTGCGCACGGCGCTGTCTGCCTGGGGGAACCCCGAAATCGGACTCACGGCGGCCGGCGCTGTGCAGCTCGGCAAGCTCTACGGCCTGCGCACCGACGTTTACGGGCTGTGCACCAGCTCCAAGGCGCTCGACATGCAGAACGCCTACGAGCGACTGAACAACGCGCTGGTGCCCGCACTGGCCGGCGCCGATTGCCTCTCGGGCGCCGGTGGGCTGGAAAACGGTGTATCTGCGTCCTACGAGCAGATC
>JAANWY010000046.1 GCA_018263655.1 Anaerolineales bacterium
GCCTTAACGGGGAGACCTCGCCCAGCCTTAATGGGGAGACCTCGCCCAGCCTTAATGGGGAGACCTCGCCCAGCCTTAATGGGGAGACCTCGCCCAGCCTTAATGGGGAGACCTCGCCCAGCCTTAATGGGAGACTGGCCAGCGCCTAAGTGACATTGAGTGCACCCTAGAGAATAGGGGAGAGGCGACAGTAAGATGGAGATCACGCGCGGAGCGCTGGCCGAGTTTGTCCCAGCAGGGGGTCTATATCGCCGGCAACGTGCGGCGGATGAGTTGATAGTTCTCCAAAGCCTTGCCGGCGCCAAGGGCGGTGCAGGCAATCGGGTTCTCGGCCACGTAACAGGGCACACCTGTCTCCTGTGTCAGCAGGCGATCCATGTTGCGCAGCATTGCCCCGCCGCCCGTCATGACCATACCACGGTCGATCACGTCGGAGACCAGCTCAGGCGGCGTTTCCTCGAGTACCTCTTTGGCAACGCCAACGATGGTTTGTAGGGGCTCGATGATCGCTTCGGTGACTTCGTCTGAGGAAATTTCGATCGTTTTGGGCGTGCCGGCTACCTGATCACGCCCGCGCACTTCCACTGTGAGGATCGTATCC
This sequence comes from Anaerolineales bacterium, assembly GCA_018263655.1. Taxonomy (GTDB): domain Bacteria; phylum Chloroflexota; class Anaerolineae; order Epilineales; family JAANWY01; genus JAANWY01. The sequence goes on from JAANWY010000046.1 coordinate 602, forward strand.
ATTGGTAACGCGCTACCAATCTCTACTTTGATCATTTCGGCCGTGCGCTCGCCGATCATCAGGTTATATTTGCGGCGGACGTAACCCGCAATAGCCTCGTCGATCCGATGTCCGCCGACGCGGACGGACCCCGAAGTTACGATACCGTGCAGCGAGATGACGGCGGCTTCGCTGGTCCCGCCGCCCATGTTCACGACCATGTTGCCCGATGGCGTGCCCACGGGCATGCCGGCGCCCATGGCGGCCGCCATGGGCTCGGGTACTAGGAAGGCTTCGCGTGCGCCGGCCTGTACGGCTGCGTCTTGCACCGCGCGGCTCTCTACGCTCGTGACGCCAGCAGGGACGCTGATCATCACCTCGGGCCGGAAGAAGGGCATTCTGCCGGCTACCTTGGTGATGAAGTAGCGTAGCATCGCTTCGGTGACGACGTAGTCGGCGATGACGCCGTCGCGCATTGGGCGCGCGACCTCGATGGTGTTGGGCGCACGCCCAAGCATCTCCAGTGCCTCATTGCCGACGGACATGATACGGTTGTCGTTAACCGAGATGGCAACGACGGACGGCTCCTGGAGGACAATGCCCCTGCCTTTCTCGTGAACGAGGATATTGACCGTCCCCAAGTCGATACCAATTCGTTTTGAAAACATGGAGTGTGCTTTCCACAATCTACGTTGGCCCTGTTTCCGGACAGGCGCTACTCGCCACCTGGCCGGCCCACATCCGCGCGTCCACGTCGTCGCCGGCGGCGCCCCACCTTCAGCCGCACCCGCGACCGTCTCAGCGCACCTTCGATGGCCTCGATCCGACCTTCGGGCACACCTTCCTCAAGCATCTTTTCAGCACGCTCGCGGGCTGCTTCGGCGCGTTCGATGTCGATTTCCATAGCGTGCTCGGCGCTCTCGGCGAGAACAATGACACGGTTCGGTCGGACTTCCATGAACCCGCCGCCGACCGCAAATAACTCAACCTGGTCCCCCTTGCGGATGCGCAACTCACCTGGCTGTAGAGCTGTCATCAGCGGCGTGTGCCGGGGTAAAATGCCCAACTCTCCCTCGATGCCGGGTGCCGTGACCATATCAATGTCATCGCTGTAGACATTGCGTTCGGCGGTGACGATGTCGAGTCGGAGAAGCATTGGTTACTCTTCCTCGTGCTTCATCGTCTCGGCTTTCTCGATGACTTCTTTCAGTGAGCCGACCATGTAGAAGGCCTGCTCAGGCAGATCATCGACTTCGCCCTCGAGGATGGCTTTGAAGCCTTCGACCGTTTTCCCGACGGGAACGTAGGCGCCGGGCCGGCCGGTGAAAGTCTCGGCCACAAACATCGGCTGGGAAAGGAAACGCTGAACCTTGCGGGCACGAGCAACAGTCAACCTATCTTCTTCGCTCAATTCCTCGACACCCAGAATGGCGATCACGTCCCGCAGGTCCTGGTATCGCTGCAGCACACGCTGCACATCGCGGGCCACGTTGTAGTGCTCCTCGCCGACGATTTGCGGGTCCAGCGCGTTACTCGTCGATGCCAATGGGTCCACAGCGGGATAAAGTCCCTGCTCGGAGATGGCGCGATCCAAAGTGATGGTGGCATCCAAGTGGGCGAAGGTCGTCACCGGCGCCGGGTCCGAGTAGTCGTCGGCCGGCACGTAGACCGCTTGCAGTGACGTGATGGAGCCCGTCTTCGTCGACGTGATGCGCTCTTGTAGGTCGCCCATCTCCGTACCCAGCGTGGGCTGATACCCCACGGCGCTGGGCATGCGCCCCAGCAGCGCCGATACCTCGGAGCCGGACATCACGAAGCGGAAGATGTTGTCGATGAACAGCATGACGTCTTGGCCCCGGTCACGGAAGTACTCGGCCATGGTCAGGCCAGTCAGCCCAACGCGCAGCCGTACCCCGGGTGGCTCGTTCATCTGACCGAACGACAAGGCTATCTGATCGAGCACTCCGGTTTCTTGCAGCTCGTACCAGAGATCATTACCCTCACGCGTGCGTTCACCGATGCCGGCGAACACGGACACACCTTCGTGCTCACGGCCCACGGTCGAAATGAGCTCCATGATGATGACCGTCTTGCCCACGCCGGCGCCGCCGAAGACCCCGGTCTTGCCACCTCGGAGGAAGGGGGCGACCAGGTCGATTACTTTCAGACCCGTCTCTAGAATCTCGGCGGTGGTCGCTTGCTGTTCGAAGGTTGGTGCCGGCCGGTGAATTGGATAGTATGTGTCCGCCTCAACGGGGCCACGATTGTCAATTGGCCGGCCGAGGACGTTGAAAAGCCGGCCCAGCGTCGGCGGACCGACGGGTACGCTGATGGGAGCACCGGTGTCGATGGCTTCCATACCCCGTACCAACCCATCGGTGGCCCCCATAGCGACACAGCGCACGCGATCGTCTCCCAGATGCTGTTCTACCTCGACGACGAGCGAATCGCGTTCCTCATCTTCGGCCCCAAATTCACTGCCGGCTCCGTTAGATTGTGGGACTTCTACCGCGTTGTAAATCTCTGGCAATTGATGCGGCGGAAACTCAACGTCGACAACAGGCCCGATAACTTGTATGATCTTACCTTTGGTCCCTTCAGCCATACAACACCTCTCCAATACCTATGCGAACTCTTCGCGTACTATGCGAACTCTTCGCGTACTATGCGAACTCTTCGCGCGCTTGCGCAAGTGCTTCGGCGCCGCCCGCGATGTCAAGAATCTCCAACGTAATCTCGGTCTGACGCGCCTTGTTATATTCAAGCGTCAAGTCTTCCGCTAACTCCTCGGCGCTTTCGGTTGCATTCCGCATGGCGACCATGCGCGCCGACTGTTCACTCGCTTGGGCCTCTAGGACAGCCTGGTAGATCTGGAAGAGCGTGAAATCGGGCAGAACCTCGTTCAAAATCGTTTGTGGGTCGGGCTCGAATATGTATTCTGCCTGAAGGCGCTCCGCCGGCGGAGCCGGCTGAATCGGCAAGAGCTGACGTATCACCGGTTCTTGACGCAACGTATTGATGAAATCCGTGTAGCATAGGTGAACCTGATCGAAGACCCCATCAGTGAAGCCATCAACAGCCACGCGGGCGATGGGTGAGATATCCACCGTGGAGGGTAAGTCCGGGATGTCACTGAAGGTGGCGTGCAAGGGGTAGTTGTGGTGACCCAAGAAGATGATGCCCTTGCGCCCAACGGCGATCATTGAAACGGGCACCTGTTGGGCCTGAGTGAAGTTCACCGCCTTGCGCAGGATATTAGAAACCAGGGCGCCGGCCAACCCTCGATCCGGCGTGATGACAATCAAGCCCACATTCTCCACAGGGCGCTTCTGAAGCAGTGGGAGGACTTGCTCTTCTTGCTGTATCGGTTGACTAGCCAGGAAAGTGAGTACCTCCCAGGTCTTGTCAGCGTATTCACGGCTGGCCAGTGTGGCCTCTTGAGCGCGCCGCATCTTGGAAGCAGCCACGGCCTCCATGGCGCGGGTCACCTGACCGATGTTCTTGACGCTATCAATGCGACGTTTGAGCTCTCGAACGGTTGCTGCCAACGGTCTTTCCTCTTATTAAGTATCGGGTATTGGTATTGGATGCTAGGCCTTGAAGCGCCGAACCTCTAACACCCAATATCTGATATCTATCATACTGCGGCACGTTCAGTCTCTTTGAAGTCGACGGTCTGCTTGAACGCTTGAATGGCGTCAACTAGCATTTCTTCCGTCTCTTCGTCAAGTTGTTTGCTCTCGCGGATGCGTTGTCCGACCTCGGGATACATGGAGGCCATGAATTGGTGGAACTGGCGCTCCCAATCCTCAACGCGATCCAACGGGACGTCGTCCAGGTTCCCCTGCGTGCCGGCATAGATGATCATCACTTGTTGTTCGACCGACATCGGCTCGTACTGCGGCTGTTTCAGAATCTCTTGCAGCCGCTGACCACGCTCGATCTGCTCTCGCGTCGCCCGGTCCAATTCAGAGCCGAACTGAGCAAACGCTGCTAATTCGCGGAACTGGCTCATGTCCAGACGAAGCTGGCCGGCTACATTCGTCATGGCCTTGATTTGGGCATCGCCACCGACACGAGAGACCGAGATACCAACGTCGATGCCCGGGCGGATGCCGGCATTGAAGAGGTCGCGCTCGAGGTAAATCTGCCCATCGGTGATAGAGATCACGTTTGTTGGAATGTAAGCCGAAACGTCGCCAAGCTGGGTCTCGATAATGGGCAATGCGGTCAGCGAGCCCCCCCCGTAATTGGGGTGGAGCTTGGCAGCCCGCTCCAGAAGCCGCGAGTGGAGGTAGAACACATCGCCGGGATAGGCCTCGCGGCCGGGAGGCCGGCGTAGGAGCAGAGACACCTGGCGGTAGGCCCAGGCGTGCTTGGTGAGATCGTCGTAGACGACGAGGGCTTCTTGGCCGTGCCCCATGAATTCTTCACCCATGGCGCAGCCGGCATACGGTACCAGGTACTGGAGTGCTGCCGGCTCAGACGCCGTGGCCACCACTATGATCGTGTGATCCATGGCGCCGTATTCCTCCAACATCTGGACCACCTGGGCAATCTTGGCCCGCTTCTGCCCAATGGCTACGTAGATGCATACCAAGTCCTTGCCCTTCTGGTTGATGATGGCATCGAGGGCGATGGCGCTCTTGCCGGTTCCTCGGTCACCAATGATGAGCTCGCGCTGGCCACGGCCAATGGGGATCATTGAGTCAACGGCCTTGATACCGGTTTGAACCGGTGTGTCGACACCCTTGCGGTATACAACACCGGGCGCGATCCGCTCCACGGGCCGAATTTCTGTGGCTCTGATCGGGCCCTTACCGTCGATGGGCTCGCCCAGCGCGTTGACGACACGGCCGATGAGCTCATCTCCCACAGGGACGGACGCGATGCGGCCCGTACTGCGCACAGTGTCACCCTCTTCAATGTCGGTGTACTGCCCCATGATGATGATACCGATCTCATCAGCCTCTAGGTTGAGGGCGATACCCATGACGCCGTTGTCGAATTCTACCAGCTCACTGGCCATGGCGCCGGCCAGACCCGAGACGCGGGCGATACCGTCGCCAATCTCTTCGACGGTTCCCACCTCAACCATCTCCACCGGCGCTTCGAAGCTCTCGATTTGCCGTCGAAGGGTTTCGGTAATATCATCGACACGGATTGCCATTCATCTATCCTCCCGGTTCAGTATACAGTGTCAGTAAACAGTATACAGTAAACAGTGAGCAGTTTGCAATTAGGCTTTAGACAAATGCGATTTCTACGCAATATCTAGTGGTTTCGTCGATAGCGAAACACAATATGTAAGACAAAGTGACATTTTATCAAAAGTCCAATTGTAAGCGTTCAGAAGGTATCCCGGTTAGCATCCCGAGTAGTGCGAAACGACGTCCTGAGCTTGTCGAAGGGGGCCTGACGAAGGGCAACGTTGAGCGCGTATCGAGGGGTGCGGGTTGGCAAAGTCTCGTCACGTGAGCCGCACCCCCTTCGATGAACCCTTCGACACGCTCGGGACGTCGCTCAGGATGCTATGTGTCTACCGCCTGAACGCTTACATGTCTGCTTCTTCTCCGAGCCGCCGGCGCAAGCACTGTCCAATCCCCCTCCCGCGACCGCGCCAATTATACACGAGCTTGTACAAAATGACAAGCAGAAATTCCTGGTGTTTACCCATAAGTCACCTGTCAAGTAGAGGCAAGGCCGAACCCCTAAGACCTGAAACAAGTTTCAGCCTCCTGGACGCTCGAACTTGCGACGTCCTGAGCCCGTCGAAGGGTTCGAGGTGCGTGCAGATCACACGTGAAACGCACATGCCTGCCTGTGCGCCCGCCTGTGCCGGCCTGCCTGTGCGTGGGCAGACAGGTCTTGGGTGTTTGGCCCTGCACCTAGGCGCCACAGCCGCTGGGACATTGGACTTATGGTGAAACTCCAGGAAATTCGCTGAAACAGCAATTCGAAATATGACACGAATTTGGGTGTTGGTGTACAGTCAATGTCATTAAGATAAGGCTCTAAAGCCCGTCCGCGGGCGTCCCGGAGACGGGACTTATGAGCTAACTTGCAGAGAGCTAATCGAATTCTCGAAGCAGTTCTTCAAGTGTGACGATGACTCTAGCGACACATGCTGCAATGAACTCGTCCAGAATGCGCGCTACTGCTTCTTCGCCGGCCTCTTTCGACTCAGTAGCCCTTTGCAACACCCCGGGAAGTTCAGCTTCGAATGCCTGTTCGAGAGCATCGAACCTCGTTCGCACTGTGCGATTTCTGGATTCATAAAGCTTGGGCAGGCTCCGGACGGGGTCTCCCTTCACCTTGTCCATCAGACGCCTGAACAGCCACCAGTAGGAATCTGGGGCGAATTCATCTTCTTCGGCATCCGGAGGCGCGACGACGTGCTTGCCAAATGAGCCGGCTCTGGAAACGATCTCCGGCAGCTTGCTCCCGTGGACGAAAAAGGGCACGTAGCAGCCGTTGCAAGGCGGGCCAGGCGTCCACCAGAACACGGGAAACTCACCCTCAGACTTCGGCAAGGCGGCGATACACGAACTTGCCGTATTCCCCCAGGTGAAATCAGCCGGCGAAACGTGCATGCAGATGGAATGAAAGTCGGGGTCTGCCGCATCGAAATGGGGGCCGCCCAGAAAGGTGCCTTCGTAGTGGTCTCTCGTGATCCGCATCATCCACCGCGTCGTAATCTCGCCCTCCTTTTCAGCCAGAAGCTGACGGGACCGCATCGCTCTGATGTGGGAGACCTGGCGTGGTACTTGCTCGTCGATGTATGCCCGCGCAAAATCGAAGCGCTCCTCTTGGTCTACCGGCCACCACCCTTTGTCGATCGCATACTCCCTGATATCGGAGCTTCCGGCATCCCATTCGGTCCTAATCGCCGGTTCGTTTGAAATAGAAGTGTAATCCGTGGTAACGCGTTTCGCTATCCAACGCCGGCCGGCGGCCTCCAGAATCCACGCTTCGTTGGGATCAGCGATGATGAACGAGTTATCGTACCCGCCCTCGGTATGGGCCTCCGCTGGAACGCCCGAGCCGAACTGCCCGTAGCGCTCAATCAACGCCCCCATGAGTTCGACCGCCTGGCCGGCCGTTTGACTTCGCCCCAGGGCCAGTCGGATCAGGTCCATGCCCAGCAGGCCCGGGGGCGGCCCCTCTCCCAACCGATGAGCCTCCGCCGCCTCTCTGAAGGTTTTGGTGAAGACAGCTTCGTTGCCGATCACGACGCTGTGCTCGTTGATGCCCTCTTCGAAACCCCAACACCAGTAGGGACTCGAGCCAAGCATCGCGTACGTCAGCTCCGCCTGGGGAAGCTCCACGTACTCCAGTTGCACTTCGCTGCCCGCCGGCCATTCCTTCCGCGGATAGAACACTAACGGTTGACAATCAAAGATGGGCCGATCGCTGTTCTTGCCGAAAATAACATTCTGCGTGAGCGTGGCATCACCCATCGCAACCCAGGTATCACACATCAGAACCCTCTCCCATGGCGCCCCGCCACCGTCATTCGGTCAATCCTCAAATTCGCCGTCAAGCAGCGCAGCCCTCACCACGCCCCCCGCCTGCGCCAGGCGTGTCCGAGCTTCTTCAGGGGAGCAGCCCAACATAGCGGTGACGATGGCCACCTTGACGTCGCCTTGACAGGCCGTCAGCTCCTGTTGGGCGTTGTCTTCATCGATTCCGCAGGCCTGGGCCACGATGCGGCGCGCCCGATCCTGTAGCTTCGTGCTCGTCTGTTGTAGGTCTACCATCAGATTGCCGTAAGTCTTCCCCAGGCGCACCATCACAGCCGTGCTCAGCATGTTCAGCACCAGCTTCTGGGCCGTGCCGGCCTTCAGCCGAGTAGATCCGGTGATCACCTCCGGTCCTACCAGCGGGGCAATCTTGTGCTCCGCCACTTCGGCTACTGGCGCCGGCAGGTTGCAGACCACAGCAACGGTCAGCGCACCTCGGCGGCCGGCTTCCTCCAGTGCGCCAACCACATACGGCGTGCGTCCACTAGCCGCGATCCCCACTACACTGTCGCGAGGACCAACGCTCGCATCGGCGATGGCCTGCCGGCCGGCGTCTGGATTATCCTCCGCCGCTTCGACAGAGGAGACCAACGCCCTCTCACCGCCGGCGATGATGCCAACCACCTGACTCGGATCAGCGTTGAAGGTCGGTGGACATTCCGAAGCGTCCAAGACACCTAGCCGCCCCGATGTACCGGCGCCGACATAGATCAGCCGGCCATCTCGGCGCATGCGGTCGGCGATAGCGTCCACCGCTTCGGCAATGGCCGGCAGCACAGGACGCACGGCCGCCACCGCCCGCCGATCTTCCAAATGCATCAGCCCGACGACTTCAAACGTCGTGCGCAGGTCCAGATCGTGGGTGAGGACGTTCCGCTGCTCCGACATCCAGACGTCCCCGCCTTGTGGTGAGTTTATCGAACCGCCAGAAGCTTGCACGTCGACCCGGGGCTCCAAGGAATGCCCCAGCGCTTCCAGCGCCAGCAGGGCGGCTCCCACGGCCGCGTCAGCTTGCGGCGAGATTGGCCTGGCATGGGGGACCCGCGTGTGTATCGCCTGAGCAACAACCCGGGGGTAGAAATCGTTACGTGTCAGGAGCCCGCCGGTGAACACGACTGGAAAAGGCCCGCCCCAAAGCCCCAGGCGCCGGGCCACCGTGTCCACGGCCTCGGCCAACGCATCCGCCCCGCGCGAGACGACGTCCACAGCCAACAGATCGCCGGCCTCGGCCTCGGCGAGCACCAACGGCGCCAGGGCGGCGATCTCGGAGACTTCGCGGTCACGGGCATACACCCAGCCCAAGAGGTCGGTGGGCTTTTCCAGATCAAGGCTGTCGAGAATTCGCGCCGTCAGGCGAGTTGGCGACCGCCGGCCGTCCGCGGCCAAGGCGATGGCTCGCAATGCCTCCTGAGCCAGATCGTAGGCGCTGCCGTGATCCAGGAAATGCCCCCAACCGCCGGCGCGCGTGTGGTCGCCCTGGCCATTTTCGCCATAGGCATTCATGCCCGTGCCACCGATGAGCCCGATACCATAGCGGGCGCCGACCCCGCCGACAAGCGCGGCGACGGCGTCATTCTCCACGTGCACGGGGATACCGGGAACCTCCTCAGCCGCCAGACTCTTGAAAATGCGGCGCTCCTCGGGTCGATCTACGCCGGCCAGAGCCCAGGTGACGGATGCGATCTGGTCCATGCCGATGCCGGCGTTGTCGACGGCGCCTTGCATGGCGATCAACAGCGCGAAACGGGTCTGTTCCAGCCCAACGGTGTGGTAGTTAGAGGAGCCGGCGGCGCCGCGGCCCAACACTCGACGATCCCCGTCCAGCACGACGGCGGCTGTTTTGCTCGCTCCTCCGTCTACGCCGATCACATACGTACTCATCTTAAACTCCTACCGGGACGGTAGAACCACGGACTGCCGGCGACGCAGCGTCCAAAAGCAAGCCCCACTCAGCAGAGCGCCGGCCGCGCAAACCCAAAACAGAAACGCGAACCCTCGAACTTGGGCCAGCGTCCCGCCCATCAGCAGGCCCATCAGTTGTCCACCGCTGGCGGCGGCGTTGTAGAGGCCGCTGTTACTGCCTCGCACGCGTTCATCACCCACCTCCGTGGCGAAGATCATGGCACTGGCAGTGTACGTGCCGTAGGCAAGACCGCGCACGATCTGTACGCCGGCCAGCGCCGACAACACCCGGGCCACAGTGAGATAACCGAGCATTACCAAAGCCACGCCGATCCCGCCGGCTGTTAGCAACGGCGCGCGTCCGACCACGTCCGACAGATTGCCGGCCAGCCACATCACCGGCGCCTCGGTCACCGCAGCCAGGCCCCACAGGCCGCTGATGACCGTCTTGCCGTAACCCAACCGGGCCATGAAGTTGGGCCACATGGAGGCTGACGAAGCCAAGGCCGCCATCCACAGGAAGACGCCGGCCAGGAAGGGCAGGGGCAGGCGTTGATCATCAGATGGAGACGCCAATGGCCAGACACCTGCTTCTGTAGACGGTGCTTCGGCCGGCGGTGTTGGAGACGCCACCTCGCGCAAGGCCAGCGCACCTAGAGCAGCCAGAGTGTACAGTATGGCGCACAAGCCGAACGCCAGACGCAGTGAATAATGATCGGCCAAGCGGCCGCCCGCCAGAGCGCCCACAGCGAAGGCCAGCGATCCCATACCCCGGTAGGTGCCCATGCGCCGGCCACGATGCCCCCCGCCGGCTGCCAGCAGATCGCCCATCAGGGCCAGGCTGGTCGTGGTATAGGCTGCCGCGCTGGCTCCTTCCAGCACACGCACCGACCACGCCCAATTGGCAGTGGGTGCGCGGCTCAGCAAGGCGTATGCCAGAGCCAGGCCGGCCAGCCCACCCATTATCAGCGGCTTACGCCGGCCCAGCCGGTCCGACACACGACCCCAGACGTAGTTGCCGACCATCGCGGTGGCTGCGAAGGTGGTGAGAATCAGCGAAATACGCACGTAGTCGGCGCCCAGCGCCTCTAGATACAGGGTGATAAGCGGCACGCTGACGCCCATGGCAGTGAAGACCAGCGCGATGATCAGGGTGAGCAGCCGTACGCCGTCCATGGTCTAGAGATTAGGGATTGGGGGTTAGCTTGACATTGTTAGATTAGCCGCGAGTCGGCCCCCACCCCCAAGGTCTGCGTTAGCAGACACCCCCAAGGTCTGCGTTAGCAGACACCCCCTCGCCCAGCGTTGGGAGAGGGGGGCTAGGGGGGAGAGGGCCATGCGTGCGATGAAATCTAACAATGTCGAGTTAGAGATTGGATATTGCCATTTGGGGTATGATCATCGTTTCGGCCACTAGCTCGGCTTGGATTGCCAAATCCAAGCCGTAACCGCTGGATTTGGCAATCCAGCGGGAGCAGGCGGAAGCCAATGGCCGAAACGATGATCAAGGCCGCCATTTGAGTAGCAATCGCTAATCTCCAATCTCTAATCTCCAACCTCCAGGCGAGTATAGGGCCGGCGCGCATGCACGCGCCGGCCCTGGTTGCACAACCGTCTAGAACCGGACTCAGCAGCGTAAGCCCTATTCAGGCGGCTGCAACGTGCCGTCGAGGATCATCATGATCACGAAGGAATCGGCGTACGGGCTGTTTTGCATAATGGGCGCATCGTCAGATGGCCAGCCCGTCACGCGAACGCCCGGCGGCGTCGGGTTGTTGCCGTAGCGCTCCCAGAGCGGGATCTGCGGCAGCAGCTCGTTGTAGACAAGGGCGATCTCAGTGACCTTCTCCTTCTGCGCCGCCTCGTCGAGACCGTCCGCTGCCCTGACAACCAGCGCTGCCAGGTCAACCTCGCCCATCACCTCGGTGTCCTGCTCCAAGGGGTAGTTCATCCCTGGGCCGGCCGCTGACTGAGGGGCCGTCGATCCAGGGGTAGGAGCGCTGACGAAGTTGTACGAGAAGAAGTTGGTCACGTACGAGAAGTGGGGATGGGGATGGCCGGCGCCCCACTCCCGAATAGCCAGCTCGAACTTGCCCTGCCGCACGTCCGTGGGATGCTGCGTGAAGGTGATGCCACGCACGGTCGTCTTGATACCGAACTTGGTGAGCTGCTCGGCCAGGTTCTCGGCCGCCGCTGACCAGTCGGCAAACTCGGCGGGCGCAGTGAGCTCGAACTCCATCCGGTTGCCCTCATCGTCCACCCAGACGCCGTCGTCGGCCTTGGTGAAGCCCACATCCTTGAACATCTCCTCGGCCTTGGCTGGATCGTACTCGTACGGGTTGAGCTTGCCAAGATCGGCCTCCGAGATCCACAACGGCGCCAGGTTGTCGCTGAAGCCGACCATGTATTGCTGGCGTATGGCTGACTCATCCAGCGAGACCGTGGCGTTCTCGTCGCGGTTGATGGCGTAGGCAATGGCCTGACGGACCTTCTTGACGTTCAGAGGATAGATGTCGTGGTTCACGTAGAGCGCTGGCCCTGTGAAGATGGGCGGACGCAGAACACGGATACCCTCGGACTCGAATTGCGCCTCGGTAGCCGGCGGGAATCCGTGGGTCGCGTAATCTATCTCTTTGGCCAGCACGACGGGCGTTATCGTCGGCGTTTCGCCGTTGTATAGTACCACTTTGTCAAATCCGACCTGGTCGGCATTCCAGGCGGTGGGGACTTTGACCAAGGTAAGCTGCGACTCGGTGATGCTGTCGGGGTCCACCTTAAACGGTCCGCTGACCACCATCTCCCCTGGTCGGAACGCTTCGAACTCCTGACGTAGAGCTTGCATCTCGTCCGAGTCGCGCCCCTTGCCCTCATCAAAGATGGCCTGGGCCTTCTCGGCGAACTCGCCGTAGACCGAGTCGGCCACGATGGCCTGACGCAGCACGTAGCGCGGCACGACGGTGGAAGGCACCGCCATGTGGAAGCTGACCGTGTGGTCGTCCGGCGCTTCGATTTCATCGACGTACTGCCAGACTGTCCAACCCATCACCCGTCCGAGGGTGAAGGTGCTTATCACGTCTTGGGCGGTGAAGCCCGAGCCATCGCTCCACGTGACGCCCTCGCGCAGGTTGAGGGTGAACGTGTCCGGAGGCACGAGCTCCCAGTCGGTCGCCAGCAATGGCATCCAGGAGCCGTCCGCCCAGCGGTACATGGCCAGGGGCTGCTCCATCAGGTCACGATAGATGCCGAGAACCAGGGCATTGGTGACGTAGGAGTTGAAGTGCCCGGTCGGAGGGACCTGATACGGCCAGGCGCCGACGAAGGCAGCTTCTCCTGCCTCCTCGGCGGGTGGGGCAGACTCTTCAGCCGGCGCGGCTTCTTCGGGCTGTTCGACGGGCGCCGGCGCCGGGGCAGCACACGCCACGCCGAGGACAGTCAGAATGGACAGAACGGTCAAAAGCACAAGCAACTTAGACTTCATGACATTTCCTCCTTTGGAGACTAGAGACTAGTAGTGCTTGGCGGAAATCCTTCACCAGTTAGATCAAGACAGCATCCTGAGTAGGCCGGAACGCAGTGGAGGCCGTATCGAAGGGTGCGGGTTCAGGATAGTACGGTGCTT
>JAANWY010000047.1 GCA_018263655.1 Anaerolineales bacterium
GTCGCCCCCCATTTGCTGCCAGGCAAGAACGGCCAGAAACCCCACCACGATGAGAAAAGCCAAGCCGCTCCCCCACGCTCCCCAGCGACTGCCCTGGTCCTCTTCACTGTTTTCTCGATCTGGCGGAACCGATGCCGGCCGGACTGCCGAGGATGACGGTTCTTGCGCCGCGTCGTCCTGCGGCCGGCCGGGAGCTGCTCCTCTGGCTTTCGGCTGTGCCGCCGGCTGCCCTTGCGACAGCTGAAAGGTCGGATCGCCGTACAGCACGAAGGAGGCCCAGATCGGGTCACTGGGCCGTTCCTGGTGCGCGTGCTGGCGTGTGCTCCGCAGAGCCTCACCGACAGCTCGGCCGGCCAGCACCTCATCGTAAAAAGTGGCAGCGAAGGCCCGCGAACGAACATCGTCCACCGGCCAGAGCGTGCCGATGAAGCCTTGCGCCCCGCCAAAAATGAACGCCGACGCCAGATTCTCCGCCGCCAGGCCGAGATCGGTCAATGGCGCCGGCTCGACGGCCTGCTCGTCTGTCAGCCCCGAAGAGCACGCATTGAGGAAAACGAGGGGTGCCCCGCGCAACACGCGCTCAATCTGGCTGGCCGGCAACCATCGGTCCTCAGCCAAATCCAGCGCGCTCTCCGCACCCTCGCACTGTCCTAGATGCGCGTGGCCGGCGTAGTGAATTACGTCGTAGCGAGCGCCACCCAGTGCTTCCTGCACATTGAGGTAAGAGGCCCGTTCCGACAGAAGCAAATCGCAGGGGAAACCCCGCTGCCCCAACGCACGGGCAAGCTGCTGTGCCTCTTCAGCAGCGCCCGGCAAGTCTCCTCGCGGGTCTGCAATGAACAAGAACGCCGGCCGTTCGCGCCTGACGGCAGCCCGAGCCGGCGGCGTGCGAGCCGACACGAGGCGCCGGCCGACCGCGTGACCGATACCGATGAAGTATTCGCCGTTGTGGAGCAATTCCCAAGGGATCGCCGGATCGTTGGTGGAAATGACGAGGGGTCCATCCCAGGTGCGCACGAAATCCTGAACCGGGCGTGGGAGGAAGAGGCTGAACATGAGCCGGCCCGCCGCCGAGAGGCCCTCCGGCTCGACATGACCTGTGCGACAGTCAGCACCAATGACACGTTCCAGGGCCTTCAACACATCGCGGCGATCGTCGGAAGAAACGGTGACGGTGCCGGCCAGGATGGAAGTTGTTTCAGCCGGCGTCTCCAGGCTGACGGTGTAGGTGCCGCCGGCCCGCAGAATAAAGAGAACGGCTGGACGCATGACTTCGGGCATTCAGGTGCGGAACAAGCCGGGGCGCCTGGCGGATGGGTTGGCGGACAGAGTATACACCAGGACCGACCTGCAAGCAAATGTTACGAACTAATGTTCGGATCGGAGTCTACGTCTTCACCAACGCCGGCGCCAGCTCAAACACGAACTGACCGTTGATCTCCTGTAGCGTCTCACTGACATCCAGGATCTCCAGGCCGGCCAGCTTCCCGTCAGGGTCGTAGTTGGCGATAATGTCGTCGGTCAATTGGCGGGCTTCTGCAGTCCCTGGATCTAGCTTGTGGAACTCGATGTAAAGCGCGTCGACTTGTGTGTCGTAAGAAACCTTCATTGATCCTTCCTACTGATCATGATAGTAGACCAAGACCGTCACGACGACGATCTGGCCCGGTTCGTCGACAAAGATCGCGTGCACCGTCTTCTTGGCGTAAACCTGCTGGTTGACGGGCGATGGCTTTCCGAAGTCGAACGTCTTGCGCGCCTGCTGCCGGTTCTTGCGTACTGGCTGCCAGGTGCTCGTCCAGATCGTCTCTCTCACCTCCGCTTGGGTGGCGCCACGGAGGCTCATTTGCTTTTTGCTGTGTATCGAGAAGGCGATGGGTTTATCGCCCATGGTCAATTATCCTCAGTTGATCGCCTCTTGACGAAATGTTCCCTCTTCGCATTGGCAACAGAGTGCAACATCGTCCTCGGACTCACTCGTCTTCAGTTGGTGTTTCGATCGCCAAACTGAAGGGAATCTCCCAGGTGCGTCTGTCGTGTTCGAGCCGAAGCAGGAAGTCACGGTTGATGGGGATGTCGCGCAGTCGGACGCTTCCGTCGGGGGGCACTGTGCGCATTTCGAGGAGCCGGCCGTCACCCTCATGCAACCCCACGGTGGCGCCCGGCAACGTTTCGTCCGTTGGAGCGTCGCGTGGCGACACGTCAATCCACACCACGTCGTCGCCGGCTCGCCGGAACCGGAGCTCGACGGCGAAATGCGCTTGATCGTCCGTCAATCGGAANTGGACGACGGGAGTGTCTGCCTTCGGGCCGCGCATCTTGGCCGGCGCGCCAGGAGCCGGCTGCAGGTGCAAGCCGGCCGGCAACTCTCCCAACCGCTCGAGTTCGCGCAGCACCAGCACCGGGACCTGCGTGGCGTACCGGCGCACTCGATCCGCGAGGGGCGACCAAGCGGCTAGCTCCTCCGATTGGAACGAGAGGAATGACAGGTCCAGGTTCGGCTCGGAGGCCGGCTCGACCCAGTCACCCGAGCGCTCCAACCGCAGCGTGGTTAGGACATCGTGGTACTCCTGCCGGCAGTCGGGGCACAGAGCCAGGTGACGATCCACGTCAGGCATTTCTGGGACAGGATCGCGGCCGGCCAATGTCAGATCGGCGTAAGCGGCCAACTGCTCTGCATCCAGGCCGGCGCAGGTGAGCTCCTGGTACTGAGTCTGCGCTGCGGCCTGCAGGACTCGCCGCAACTGATTGACGTTCACGGCCATCTACTCCCCGGATAATTCACCGAAATGTTCCCGGTATCGGGCCAGTTCAGCGGCCAAGTTGTCGGCCCGCCGGCGCTCTTCCTCGGCCTGCCGACGTTCTTCCTCGGCTCGTCTGTGTTCTTCTTCAGCCATCTCCCGAGAAGTCGGCAGCAACTCGCCCGCCAGGGTTTGCCATCGTAGCCAGCGCGCCTCGACGTCCATGTACTCACCGTCCCACCGGATCAGGGCCAAACCCAGCTTGCGGCTTATTAGTCGCCCGGCTTCATCCGGCTCGCGCGGCTCATAGACGCCGTTGGCCAGTCCGAAGCCGGCCCACTCAGCAGAGAAGGGACCGTACCAGAAGTACTCTGGCACGCGCATCCGATCTTGATAGATGCGCTTCTTCTTACCCTTATCCACCGCCGCCGTGCTCGATGACAGCAGCTCGATGACCACGTCCGGGCCTTTACCCTCCTCCCAGATCACCCAGCTCTTGCGCTCGCGCCGGGGAACATCCAGCACGGCGAAGAAATCGGGCCCCCGAAAGGCCCGCTTCTCCGGAGGCAGCGCGCCTCTACCTGCCGCTTCAGCTTCCAGTTCGCCGATGACCTCTTCGGCCTGCTCCAGACTATAGTAGACGAACATGTTTCCACCGACGAAGACATCATCGCGGCCCTCCCAGTGCAGCGATAGGGAGTCTATCAGCAGGACCATTTGTAAATAGTGGCGTTGTGTTTCCATGGGCATCCCGTCATCGCAGGGCAGCTCATCCTCGCCGGGCAGTGTCAACACGCTGGCCGGCAGCACATCCAAATGTGTCGCTTCCATCATCCGTCACCTACCTTTGTGAAATGGCGGCTTTGTATCACACACCATCCCCTTGCGCGTCTAACAACCATAGATGCAGTATGCCGCATCTTTCTGTTACTCAATTGAACATCCCCAACAAGTCCTCGGGCGTGTGGCCGGCCTCCTCCAGCCGGCGCTTGATCTTCTTACGCGCCTCGTGGATCAGCATGTAGACGGCGTTGCGGCTGGCGTCCAGGTCGACGGCAATCTCGTCGCTGCTGCGGTCTTCCAGGAACTGCGCCACGAAGGCGAAGCGCTGGCGCTCGCTTAGATCCTGTTCGATGGCTCTCTCGATCAGACTGACGACCTCGGCGGTGAGGGCTCGAACCTCCGGTGACAGATCCTGCCGCTCCTGCCACTCCTGGTTCGGTCCACCCCACTCCTCGGGATCGTTGTCGGGGTCGTCGGCCGGCGGCTGCGGCATCCGACCCTCGCGCCAGTACGGTTTTCGAATCTCATACGCCGCCGTACGCACCGCAATCGTCGCCGCCCACGAGGTGAATTTGCCCCGCCCCTCGTACGTAGAGAGCTTTTTCCAGACTGTCTCAAGCGATTGCTGCACGAACCCTTCAGCCAACTGGTTCCACTCTGTGGTGCTCAACTGTCGCAGCCGGGGCGATGTCGCCTGGCGCTTGCGGAGGTAGTTGTAGACCACGGTATAGAGATAACGCCCCAGGTCAGCGAAGGCCTGGCGTTGGGCATCGCCGGCAGCGCGCAACTCCGAGACCCATTCCTCGTCGCTGCGTCGTTCCATCACGTCGGCCCCAGACCCAACGAATTAGAAGTCATCGTTATCACCGAATCGCTGCGTGTTATTGCGCGAGGGAAGCCAGTTGCCTGCCGGTCACGCTACGTGCTGGTCATTCCTCATCCTGGCCAGTGAGTACGCGCAGCCGGTGCCGTAGGTTATCGGTCATTTGCACTAATGAGGCCCATTCGACAAAATCCATACGGTCGTCTGTCTGCCCACCGTGAAAACGACGATAGAACTCTTCTGAGGACATGCCATAGCGTTGTTCGAATTCGGACAGATCCTCCCGCAGTTGACTAAGCTGCGAACGACACAAGTCAATCTCATAGACAAATAGTTTATCTAAGGTACGGTCCATTAACTCACTGGCCTGCGCTTGTTCATAAAGGCGCGCTAGTCTAGAGAGACGTTGTGCAACAGCGGTCGTGGTCGTTGCCGTTACCTGCACCTCAGACCTCCCGATGGTATTCTGGCGCTACCCGGAGCCAGGTCTCTACTTCACTTTGACTCAAAAGAATTCCGCGCCCGTTTGCATCCCTAAGGCAGATGGAGACAATCACACAAGTACGCGCTCCGTCACCAGTCCGATTGTACATGGTTCCACGATCATAGTCAACCACGAATGACGGCCTGGAACGTTGAATGCAATGAGCCTGGCCAAAATGCATTGGGTGGTTCGTAGTCGGCCTGTCTGCGTGCGGACACGCACAGGCAGGCAACGCGCAGGCAAGCACAGGCAGGCGCTTACTACGCACGGGTTCCAACCTGTCTGCGTGCGACGCACAGGCAGGCAGTTTTTGGCCGCACTCAAACGCAACCTGCGGGAAGATCGGGAGTTACCAAGATGCCCATATTGACCGAGCACCTGCGCCACAAGCGCTACGCAATGATCGATCCACACCTGCACGGCGAAGTACTGGATGTCGGATGTGGCAACGCGGCAATGACGCTCCCCCTGGACGGTGTCCAACACTATGTAGGTATCGATTTCAATCCGCTCGTCCTGGATCGACAGCGCGAGCTGTTACCGCACCTTGAGTTCTATCAGTGCGACGTCGACCAGGAGCCGCTGCCCATTCGGTATAGACGGTTCGATACAATTCTGATGGTCGCTATCGTCGAGCATCTCGCGAACCCCGATTGGGTGTTCGGTCAAGTAGCCGGCCTCCTGCAGCCCGAGGGCCGGCTGGTGATCACCACGCCGACACCGTGGGGCGAACGGGTGCACGCTGTCGGCGCCCGCGTCGGTCTATTCCACCCCCACGCCGCCGAGGAGCACGAGCAAGCCTTCGATCGGCACGGTCTGGAATCGCTGCTGACAGCACACGGTTTCGCCATCGAGCGCTATCAGACGTTCGAGTTTGGAGCGAACCAGTTAGTCGTTTGCCGGCTGGCCCATGAGCGAAACGCGCCAGATGTTCCCGCTGGCGATCGTGAGAAGTGCACGATAGACGCCCATGACAACGAATCATCAAGATTGAACAGACTAGTTATGGAGGCTAAGCTTAACTCATGTACCAACCTCGAAATGTAGCAACTCTGTTGATGCTTTCGTGCATCGTGCTGTTGTCCCTGCTGGCGAACACCAGTCAGGCCGCTATGCCGGCAGCACGCACGATCAACCACCCAACAAACCAACAAACCATTCAACAATCCCACCCCCGAGTTACCAACATTGCCGACCGCACCATGCAAATGCAGCTCGAAAACTGGGACTGGGACAGTGGCGTCGCCATGTACGGCATGCTGCGCACCTGGCAAGCGACCGGCGACGAGCGCTACTTCAACTTCGTCAAAAGCTGGGTCGACGCCTTCATCGCGCGCGGACTGCCGGCGATGCAGCATCCGAACCACGCCACGCCTGGCATCGCCACCCTCATGCTCTACGAACAGACGGGACAGGAAAAATACCTGGCTGCCGCGCAGCAGATGGCCACGTTCCAACTGAACGACGCCGCCCGCACCGCCGGCGGCGCCGTGTACCACTACGCAGATCAACTCTGGGTCGACACACTTTTCGTCACCACGCCATTCCTCAGCCGGTTCGGGCGCATCACGGGCGACACCCGCTACACCGAACTGGCCGTCCAGCAGTTCCTGCTCCACGCCCAGCACCTGCAAGACGCGGAGACCGGCCTCTTCTACCACGGCTGGGACGAGAGCGAGGACAGCCACATGTCGGGCGCCTTCTGGCTGCGCGGCAACGGCTGGGGCATGGCCGCCGGCGCCGACCTCCTGGATCAACTGCCAGCCGGCCACCCCGCCCGCTCGGAGATCGAAGACATCCTGCGCCGGCAGGCGGAAGGACTCGCAACGCTGCAAGACCCGTCGGGCCTGTGGCACACCGTCGTCGACCAGCCGGACTTCTACTTGGAGACCTCGGGGACGGCGGCTGTCGGCTACGCCCTGTTCCGCGGACTGGCGCAAGGCTGGCTCGACCCGGCCACGTTCAACGCGACCGCTCAGCAGGCGCGCCACGCGGTGGCCGGCAAAGTGATCTGGGACGGCACGGTCACCGACGTGTCGGCCGGCACCGGCGTCCCGCCAACCCTGGCCGACTACAACGGCATCTCCCACGACCAAATCCAGCCGTGGGGCCAGGGCTTGGCGCTGCTCCTGCTGACCCAGCCGCCGTACGGCTTCCAACTGTCGGCGCCGGCGCTGGCGCTGATGGCGCCTGGCGAGACGACGCACGCCACCGTGACCACCGCCGAGGCCTACGGCCCCCTGCCGGCGATCGACTTGGCACTGGCCGGCGCCCCGCCGAGCGTCGCCTGGTCATTCAAGCCCACCGCGACCGGCACTGCAGCGACCGACCTGCCCGCCCGCCTGGCGCTAACCAGCACCGCGACCACGCCGACCGGCGACTACCCGCTCACCATCTCGGCCAACACCGATGACCTCGTCCGCGCGACGCAGATGACGCTGCGCGTGGCGACGGAGACCCACCGCGTCTATCTGCCCCTGGTCGGCCGGCAACACGACGACCAGCCCGAGGTCGAGCCGTTGACGGACAGCCCAGCCGATGACTGGCAACCGACGCTGGCTGAAGACGGCCGGCTGGCCTTCATCTCCGACCGCACCGGCGCCTCGCGCGTCTACCTCCAATCCCCCGGCGACGTGCCACGGCAGATCGAGGTGAGGGGCTCTGTCGAAGAGGATCGACCGTTGTTCTCAGCCGATGGCCGGCTGGCCTTCAGTGCGCTGGGCACCTTCAGCAACTGGGATACCGTGATCCACGGCGGTCGAGACGACGCCTGGTTCCCACTGGGCCGACCCCACAGCAACGAACTGCACCCCGCCATCTCGCCCGACGGCGACTTCATGACCTACGTTTCGGATCAGTCCGGCAACTGGGAAATCTACGTCATCGAACTGCGCCGCGCCGACCCGCAACTCACCTTCCACGTGGCGTCGGACCGCGTTCCGGTATGGGCGCCGGACGGCGAGGAGATCGTCTTTCGCTCGGAATGGCAAGGCAACTCCGACATCTACGCCATGGATGCCGAAGGCCGCGAGCTGCGCCG
>JAANWY010000048.1 GCA_018263655.1 Anaerolineales bacterium
TGGGCAGCAGTTCTAAATTTGACCCTTGCGAAGGTTTGCCAATCGCATTCGGGTTGAAAGACCTCTCGCCAGTCGAAAATCGGCCTCTTGCCACGGCTACTCTCAACCTTCGCAAGGGTGGCTAGTTGTAGCGTCCAGGACGCTCGAACTTGTTCGAGGGCGTGATTTCGCCGCCTCGCACTCACATAACGCTTATCTTAAATTGTCTGGTCTGGCGTGGACTTGTTTGACTCCGTGCCGGTAGTGTGCTATTCTATATTTACGGAGGCAAGCTGTTTCACACACGAGCGCAAAATGACCGCCTAGACGGTTTGTCTGGCGGCTTTTTTGTGCATCAACCTCATCAAATATCAAACACGGAAAGGAGACGCGCCTATGGCAAAAACAGAAGAAAAAATCGAAGTGGAGGGGACCGTAATTGAGGCTCTTCCTAACGCCCAGTTTAAGGTCGAGCTGGAGAACGACCACGAAGTATTGGCCCATCTCTCCGGTAAGATGCGAAAATACTACATCCGCGTTCTTCTGGGAGATCGCGTGAAAGTCGAACTGACACCTTACGATCTACATCGCGGCCGGATTGTCTACCGTTATAAGAGCTGAGCCATCATGGGGGGGGTATTGACCGCCTTGCCCAAGATCGATTGAACTTATCAGTCAAAGATTGGGACAGGAAACACCTTCAGTCGGAGTGGTTTTCTGTCCTGTTCTTTTGAGCATTGCCAAGAACCGTTGGGCCCCGTTCGTAGTAAGCGCCTGCCTTCAGTGCAGGCAGGCACGTAGCGTTAGCGGAGTAGCGCTTTACGGCACTCCGCCCTACGGGCTACGTGCCTGCCTGTGCCAACACGGCAGACAGGCCTGACTACGAACCTTGCAGCAGATTTTGGCCAGACTCCGGCCTTGATCATCGTTTCGGCCATTGGCTTCCGCCTGCTCCCGCTGGATTGCCAAATCCAGCGGTTATGGCTTGGATTTGGCAATCCAAGCCGAGCTAGTGGCCGAAACGATGATCATACCCCCAGACTCTATTCTCTTTGCGAGGGCCGCCAGCGAACGATCCCTGTTTCGCGGGCGTAAAGGGCGAGCAGGGCCAAGAATGCGACGGCCAAGCTGACAACCTGCATGGTACGCAAGCCGCCTGGCAGTAGGGCAGGATTGCCTCTGAAGCCCTCGATGAAGAGCCGGCCCACCGCTGCCAGGAAGACGTAGACGAAGAAAACGAAGGCGGCGTACGGCTTCCGACGCCGCAAATACCATAGTCCACCAAGCGCAACCAGCGCCGCCAGTGTCTCATAGAGCTGTACCGGATGCCGTGGCTCGCCCCACAATTGGACAGCCCACAGCACACTCGACGGTCTTCCATAAGCCTCGCCGCTCAGGAACGCCCCCACACCGGCAATTGCCTGCATCAGGGCCAGCCCTGGCGCCAGCGCATCGGCAAAACCCGCCCAATCCACTTCACCACGACCGACCCAGATCAACGCCACCACAACCCCGATCATTGCCCCCGGCACAGCCGCCAGACTGCCCGACGACAAACCGAACGCCTGTTTCCAATCCAAAGCGTACGCTTGCCAGTACGCTTGCCAGTTGCCGACCACGTACCAAGCTCGTGCTCCGACGATGCCGGCCACCAGCGCCACCGTCCCGAAATCCCACAGGAGGTCCGGGTCCATCTCGAGTCGCTCTGCCTCGCGGCCGGCGAGCCAGAGACCGGCATAGAACGCAACGATCAGGGCTAGCGGCCCGGCCGGCAAGCTGAGCCCGAAGACATCGAGAGAGGGGTACACGGCGATCAGGAATCGTCACCCGCCGGCCCGGCCGTCATGCCGGCCAGTGTACTATCCAGAACGGCCCGTGTGGTCGTGCCACGAACCACGCGCCGGATCACCCCCTCAGCGTCGATGAAGAAGGTTGTCGGATAAGCTCGCACGCGATACTCGACGCCAACGCGGCCATCGGTGTCCAGCGGGATGGGAAAGGTAAGACCGAGCTGCTGAGCGAAGTCCGCCACGTGCTGCGCGTTCTCCTGTTCATCGACGGCCAGAATGATGACCTCGTCACCGTAGGCTTCGTGCGCCGCTTGGAAGTGGGGTAGTTCGGCACGGCACGGCGGGCACCAGGTCGCCCAGAAGTTGAGGACGACGGGCTTTCCGCGCAATTCGCCGAGGGTGACAGACTCATCGGCCAGGGTGATCAACGTGAAGTCTGGGGCGAGGAAGCCAACCTGCGGCGCGACGGTCGTCGGATCGGTCGTCGCCGGCACGCGTGAGACAGCAATCCAGGCGCCGCCGACAACAAGCAATGCGGCCATAGCCAAGAACCAAAAGCCGCGAGTTTCAGGGAGACTCACTGTGTCCTACTCTCGCTCCGCCTCGTGCCTCAACCGACTGTATAAGTTGCCAATACCGAGCCTTTCTCCCCACGTCTGGAGATAGCCCCAATCAAGCGCGTCTTGCTGGATGTCGGCCACGCCGAGCGCATCCTGATACTGACGCTCGCTCTGGCCCTTCTTAGACCACTCCAGTTTAGCCAGAATGGTATCTTCGGGACTGGCGAACCAGCATTCCTTGCCCAGGAATTCGACCGATTGCCGGCGCCGGAACTCTTCCTTGGCGTACGCCCGCTGTTTGCGAACAATCAGATCCACTTTGAAAGCCGTATTCAGATGGATGATGTTGAACATATGCGTACTCAGGGTGCCGCTGACGTACGCCTGCAACCAGCAATTGACAGGACACTTCGGTCAACTCGAGGGCCTGCTGGAGCCGGCCCTGAGGTCCCATACGACGCAAGAGGTCTAGCCGGACCTGACGGGCTTCGGCCGGGGTGTCCAAGCTCATCATACAGACGCCACGTCTTCCTCGACGGCCGGTTCACCACCGCGAGCGCTTGACCGCCAAGACTCGGTCTCCGCGAGCATCTCGCCCGCCTTCTGCCGTGTGACGTCGGTGGTGGAGCCCAGCATTTGGCTGAGCTCCTCAATACGCTCGTCATCGCCCAGCCGGCGGGCATCAGTCACCGTCCGCTGCCCCGCAACCGATTTGCTGATCTGGTAATGGGCATCGGCGAAGGCCGCAATCTGGGGCAGATGGGTCACACAGACAACTTGGTGCTCCGGCGTTCCGTGGGCCGTCAGCCCCCACAGCTTGCGCCCCACAATCTCACCGACGCGGCCGCCTATGCCCATTACCAGATCAGCAAAAATGAGTATCGGCGTGTCATCGGCGGCGGAGAGGGTGGACTTGAGCGCCAGCATCAGGCGTGAAGTCTCACCACCCGAGGCGATCTTAGCCAGCGGTCGTAGTGGCTCCCCTGGATTTGACGATATCAGAAACTCAACCTGATCGATCCCCGTGGCACTGAAGGCGTAACAGGTGCCGGCGACGGGTACGCCTCGTTCATCTTCAGTCCGCTCCAACTGTACGACGAACTCAGCAGTCGCCATGCGAAGTTCGTCTAGCTCGCCCTCGATGGCATCGGCCAGCCGGCCGGCCGCCGCCTGCCGTTTGGACGACAGATCCACCGCGAGTTCCCCAACCTGCTGCAGCAACTGCTCTTCCTCGGCCTCCAACTCCTCGATCCGCTCTTCGCTGTGCGTGATCTGCTCCAACTCCTGAGCGGCTCGCTCACCGAAAACCAGAATTTCCTCGATGGAGTCGCCGTACTTGCGCTTCAGGTGCGAAATCTGCTCCATCCGCTCCTCGATCTCCTGTTGCCGGCTGGGGTTGTATTCGATCTGATCCCGATAGCCGCGCACCGCCCGCCCTAGATCCTCGGCTGCATAGGACAGCGACTCCGTCTGCTGACGCAGATCGTCCAGGGACGGGTCGATCCGCTCCAGGCTCTCCAGCAACTGCACGACCTCTCCCAACTGATCGACGGCCGCGGCGCCGCGATCGGTGCCGCGATAGAGCGCCTCGTAGGCAGCGTTGGCGTCGACCATGAGTTTCTCGGCGTTGGCCAACCGGCTGCGCTCGGTGGTCAACTCCTCTTCCTCACCCAGTTCCAGTCCTGCTTCGGCAATCTCCTCAACCTGGAAACTCAGCAAGTCGGCTCGCCGGGCCAGCTCGCGCTCGTCACGCCGCAAGTTGTTCAATTCCTGCCGGACGTGTCGCAGTTCGGTCACGGCCTGGCGCACGGCGTCGCGCTCCACCCCCAAGCCCGCATAGCGGTCCAAGATGTCCACATGCTCCCTCACGCGCTTGAGGGAGAGATGTTCGCTCTGGCCGTGAATATCCACCAGCTTCTCACCAATCTCCCGGAGCGACCCGATCGTGGTCGCGCGACCATTGACACGGCCGGTGCTGCGGCCGGTGCTGTGTAGTTCTCGCACCAGGATCAGGCTGTCACCATCCTCATCTTCATCGAGCAGGCCATAGTCCTGAAGCGGCGGCCTGAGAGCCTGGCGTTCTGCCCCATCCAGGAGAAAAATGCCCTCGATGCGCGCGCGGTCAGCGCCGGCGCGGATGAGGGTGGTATCGGCCCGGCTGCCCAACAACTGTCCCAAGGCATCGACGATGATGGACTTGCCGGCGCCGGTCTCTCCCGTGAACACGTTGAAGCCTGACGCCAGTTGCAACTGGACGCGGTCGATAATGGCGAAGTTGGTGATTGTCAGTTCGACAAGCATAGGTTTTCACCATTTAGGGAACAAAAGACGTAACCGTTCAGGTGGTCTTGAAAACAGACGCATAAGGTGACCGGCACTTGCGAAATCAACATCAAAATCACCGTTTTAGGCACAGCACAGGCACTGTTGTCGCCAAAATCTGCCTGGAAGTGCCGGTCACCTGAACGGATACCAAAAGGCATCACTGCAACCTGGCAACGGCAGCCCCTACACCGAGCACGAGATAGATCAACGTCCCGATATTGACCAAGAAAGTGAAGGCCCCCATCACGCGCTGAGTCAGAATCAGGCCGGCCCCGGCAACGCCCAACACGAGGCACACACCGGCCAAGATTCCCAGCCCTCGACCACGCTTGCGAACGACGCGCCCCATTAGATCAGCGATGCCGGCACCAACGGCCGGGCCGATGAAGAACGCGATAAGCCAAAAACCGCCGAGGAAACTCATGATTGCGCCGGCAATCGTCGATAGGACCAAGCCTACGATGCCGGCGATTGCATAGTCCCGAAGAGCGATGGTGTAAATGGGCGAGCGTGTCTCATTGATGCACTCTCTGCAGCGCAAGCCCACGGGATGGCGCACGGCGCACTCNGGGCACATGGGCCGGCCACAACGGTTGCACCGCAGTCGCGTCTCACGATCCGGGTGCCAAGTGCAGTAGACTTCCTCGTCTTCTTCGTCCTCGGCAGCCGGCGCGATACCCAACTTGTCCTCTACACGCTCCAGCCCAAGCTTCGCCCGATCGTGGTACGGTTCCAAAACGAGAACTCGTTGGAAGTACGTCTGTTTTTCCTCCAGGTCATCAACTACGCGAGCCAGCCACAGCCAAGCTTCGGCGTTGTCGGGATCCATCTCTGTGGCTTGGTGCAGCAATTCTTCGGCTTCCCCATCGTCACCGACCTGCGCCGCAGCGATAGCCTGCTGGGTCAGTTGATGAGCTTCGAAGATGGCTTGTTCGCGATTGCTCATCGCAGCTTCTCCATGAGGGTAGCGTAGAAGTTCGAGGGTGGATGTAGCCGCACGAAGGAAGCCACATGCTTGCTACGCGAGCAGGAAACCCGGTCGTTTCTCCTCAGCGGGCGGTTGATTTGGCCATCGATAGCCAGTACGGCATCGTGGTGAGTCTTCACGCGCACATCGATCTGCGAATTGGCGTCCACTACCAGGGAGGGGTAAGGCGTTGGGTGCGGCACGATGGGCGTGATCAGGATCGCCGGCAGCTCTGGCGCCAGGATAGGGCCGCCGGCTGCCAGTGCATACGCCGTCGATCCAGTAGGCGTCGCCACGACGATACCATCCGCCGTATACGTCCTCATCTCCGCCCCATCGATCCACGCCGTGATGCGCACAGCGCGAGGCGTTTCGCCGCGGCCGGCAAACACTTCGTTGACCGCCTGAAGCGATTCGACGACCTCGCCGTCACGGACGACGTTCACATTCAGGAGCATGCGGTGTTCGATCCAGCCGTCATCTTTCAAAGCCTTCGGGACCAAAGTCACCGCATCTTCGGGCTCCACTTCGGCCAGAAACCCTAGCCGGCCGAAGTTCACGCCCAGAATGGGTACCTCGCAGGGCGCCGCTATCCGCGCGGTCCGAATGATCGTCCCGTCTCCACCGAGCGTGATGACCATTTCGCTCTCGGCCATGTTCTGCCGCATAGCGTCCACATCCCACGATGATTCGACCCAGGGGGACACATCGTCCGTGGAGATCGCCTGCAGCAGCTCATCGGTGAGGCGACGAGCTTCGTCGATTTTGGGGTGATAGAGAAAGCCGATGCGTCTCACTGCCGGCTCCCATTCAACCCTTCCTTTAGCCACGAAACAATCACGCCGCGCTCAATGGTTTGCTGGGCCACATCCTTGACCATGTCCTTGACAGCCACTACGTCCTGTTCCAGTTCCCGATCACCTAGGATGAGCGCGTACCTCACATCTTCACGGTCGGCGGACCGCATCTGAGAGCGCATGCTGGGGTCGTCGAAGAACATGACGGCGCCGATGTCTCGAGATCGCAACTCGGAGGCAAGCGCAATGCACGCCCGTTTAGCAGCGTCGCCCAGGTAGATCAACGCGACCCGAGGCGATGTAAGTTCCGGTGGCCTCACATCGAGTTCCTGCATCACGCTGATCGTGCGCTCGATGCCGGCTGCGTATCCAACACCCGGTGTCGGCTCCCCGCCAAGCACCTCGGCCAGGCCATCGTAGCGACCACCGCCACTGATGGCGCTCTGCGCGCCACCGAGGGCCGATGACCAGACTTCGAAGACGGTCTTGGTGTAATAGTCGAGGCCCCGGACCAGGCGCGGATTGATGGTGTAGGGCCGGCCCTGAAGATCGAGGTACGACAGCAGCGTGTCGAAGTGCTCACGACACTCATCGCACACGTAGTCGCTGATGTTGGGCGCGGACTCGATCAGATCTTGAATCGACGCGTCTTTGGTGTCCAGGATGCGCAGCGGATTGGAGGCCAGCCGGCGCTGGTCGTTCTCGTCGAGGCGGCCTTCGTGTTGTGCAAAGAAAGCGGCGAGCTGCTCGATATAGGTCGGCCGGCACTTGGAGCAGCCAGTGCTGTTCACCTGGAACGAAATCTCCGTTATGCCGAGCGCCGTGTAGAGATCCCACGCCAGAGACATGATCTCTAAATCGATGGCCGGATCCTGTTCGCCGATTGCCTCGGCGTTGAATTGCCAGAACTGGCGGTAGCGGTTCGCCTGGGGGCGATCGTGCCGGAAGGCAGGGCCAATGGAGTACAACTTGACCGGCTGCGGCCATACCTTCATGCCATTCTCGATATAGGCGCGCACGACGCCGGCCGTGAACTCCGGACGCAGCGTCAGAGAACCCCCACCGCGATCTTCGAAAGTATACATCTCTTTCTGGACGATGTCCGTGCCCTCGCCCACACCTCGGGCGAACACAGCCGTATCCTCGAAAATCGGTGTCTCGATTTGCTGGTAGCCGTAGAGCGCCGCGACGTGGTGGATGCGGTCGAAGATGTAGTGCCAATAGGCTTGTTCGTCGGGCAAGATGTCGTTCGTTCCGGTTGGACGTTGATATTGTGGCATTATGTCACACCTGTCTGTTATGTGC
This sequence comes from Anaerolineales bacterium, assembly GCA_018263655.1. Taxonomy (GTDB): domain Bacteria; phylum Chloroflexota; class Anaerolineae; order Epilineales; family JAANWY01; genus JAANWY01. The sequence goes on from JAANWY010000048.1 coordinate 7,724, forward strand.
TAGACTTTCCGTAAGAAGTTCATGCGCCCAGCCGGCATCTTCACCCTCCAGCGGGGGAATGGGGTCTCGAGTGTAGTCAATGCTCAGGTCGTAGCCGGCATTCTCGTACAGACGGCGCAGCAAAGCATTAAGATCGATCACTGGTTCTTCATCGCCGGCGCGCAGGGGGAGACTGAACGTCAGGATCGACGTGCGTACGCTGAACAAGTATAGCTCGGCCTCTGGCCGCTGCGCGCTGCGACTGACCAAGATGCGGTAGTGGCCCGTTTCGCTGGCTCCCTCGAACGGCATCGGTGGATGCCGGCGCAACAGGTCAACCTCGACGAGGTGCGTCGAAGAATCAAGAATAGCCTGGCGCTTTTCCTCGTACTCCTCACGGTCCTTGCCTGGCCGCTTGTTGGTAGGAGACAAGATTTCGATCACTGTAACGACCTCGCCGCTGGTCGTATCCTTGACTTGTAAGTAGCCCTGTCGGACTACATCCGTCACCGGTACTCTGACGGTTTGTGGCTGTGGCGATCCAGTCGCTCGGTAAGAGGCCACAGCCCGTTCGCGGATTTCTCGCACGTCCGCATCGGGGCGTCCCAGAAGCTCCATGCCGGACACAGTTTCTCGATACACGCGGAAATCCACGCGGACGACGTAGCGCGGGCGAACTTCGGGGCCTAACGTATCCGCCAGAGCTGTGATGAGCCGGTGGTGCAGATCGGACCAAATGTCTGGATGCTCCAGATAGGGGTCCATGCCAGGAAACGGATAAGTCACGTCATGCCTCCAAGACCGAATCTGGTGGCTGATCAAGCCAGGGCTTGCCGCAAGGCACTCAACGCCGTGTCGATGTCTTCGGCGTCGATGCCGTAGTGAGTCACGGCCCGCAGGCGCCGGCCGCTCTTCGGCGAGACTAGCACCCCTTGTTCGCGAAGAGCCTCAGACAACTCGTCCGGCGTCATGTCATCCCGCGCCAGCTCGAAGAAGACAATGTCAGTCTCCACAGTGTCGGGGTCCAATCCGATGCCCGGCATGCTGGCTAGGCCCTCGGCCAACCGCTTCGCGGTAGCGTGATCCTCCGCTAATCGATCCACCATCTCTTCCAAGGCGACGATGCCGGCCGCAGCTATGATGCCGGCTTGCCGCATGCTGCCGCCGAGGGCCTTGCGCGCCCGCCGCGCCTCGTAGATGAAGTCCTCACTGCCACATAACACCGATCCCACCGGCGCCGACAGGCCTTTGGATAGGCAGAACGTCACAGAATCCACATCCTTGGTGAGCTCCGTCGCCGGCACCCCCAGAGCAACAGCAGCGTTGAAAACGCGCGCACCGTCCAGGTGCATAGCCAGACCGTGCCGCTCAGCGATCCCGCGGACAGCGGCCATGTATTCCGGGTGGAGGAGGGCGCCACCGCACACGTTGTGGGTGTTCTCCAGGCAGATGAGGCGCGTTCGTGGGAAATGTGGATCTTCAGCCCGAATGGCAGCTTCGATGTGATCGAGGTTTATTGTGCCATCCGGCTGATTGGGCACGGCACGCGGATGGATACCGCCCAGGGCAGCGTAGCTGCCGGCCTCTAGCAGATATGTGTGGGACTGATCACCCAAGATGACCTCATGGCCTCGGCCGCAGTGAGTCAGCAGGGCTGTCAAATTGCCCATCGTACCGCTGGGTACATACATGCCGGCTGCCTTACCCATCCGGCCCGCCGCCATGGTCTCCAACCGGTTGATCGTCGGGTCCTCGCCATAAACGTCATCACCGACTTCGGCATGCGCCATTGCTTCGCGCATGCGGGGCGTCGGCAGGGTTACTGTGTCACTTCGCAAGTCAATCATGATTACCTCTCATCGAGACCACGCCAGCACCGCATGCCGGCGTGGCAATAGACGAATCCCACCCTCTCGGGTCCCGCTAAGTGGTCCCAAGTAAGGACCTTGATGAAGCTGGGCGAGGTCTCCCCAGCCGCGTGCGGCCCCGATGCCCCCTACGTCTCGGTCAGGAGACCTTCGGCGAGCAAAAGGCTGTTTCTGAACCGAACTTAACATTGTCAAGTTAGGGACTTCCAGGGAAATAAACCTCCCAAAAACGGCCTATTTCCCCTGGAAATCTTTAGGTTTTTGGGAGGTTTTAAATTCTGGAATCCCCTTAGTCAAACAACGAACTCACCGGCTGATTCTTGTGAATGCGGGCAATGGCTTCGGCGACAAGCTGCGCAACGCTGAGTACAGTGATTTTCTCGTTTTCGTCTGATTGGGCAACGGGAATGGTGTTGGTAACAGCGATGTGCTTCAATTGAGATTGTCTCAATCGCTCGGCGGCATTGCCGGCGAATACGGGGTGAACCGCGCCGGCGTACACAGCGGTCGCGCCGCATTCCAGCAAGTAGTCAGCCGATTCCGTCGAGGTGCCGCCGGTGGAGATCAGATCGTCGATGAGGACCACCGTGCGGCCTTTCACATTCCCCACCATGCCTACGACTTCCACTTCGTCGGGCTCCGGGCGATGTTTCACCAAGACCGCCAGCCCAACGCCTCGTCCTAGTCTGGCCTGCAGCTTGACGGCACGCTCGACGGAACCTTCGTCTGGCGCGGCTACCACAAACGGGGGCTCGCAGTGACGCTTGAAGTAGTCGGCCAGGATCGGGCCGGCTCGCAAGTGGTCCACCGGAATGTCGAAGAACCCCTCAATAGCCGGCGCGTGCAAGTCTATCGTGAGCACCCGATCGGCGCCGGCCACAGTGATGAGATCCGCCACTAGCTTGGCAGAGATAGGTTCGCGGCCGGCCGTCTTGCGCTCCTGACGCGCATATCCGTAGTAAGGAATCACCGCCGTAATGCGCTCCACCGACGCCCGCTTGGCGGCATCAATCAGGATCAGCAGCTCCATCAGGTGCTGATTGACCGGGTTACACGTCGGCTGAATGATGAAGACATCACAGCCTCGGATGTTATCGTGGATCCGCGCGCGTATCTCGCTGTCCTTGAACGTAGCCACCATGGCCTGACCGAGCTGGACACCTAACTGATCGACGATTTCTTGGGCCAGAGGGCGGTTGGCGTTGCCGCAGAAGACTCGGAGATGTTCCATTGGGGATCAATACTTGCGTGAGACTGCGCGGTAGGTTCGGGGTTGGCGTTCCTGAATCAACTGGGTTTCCTCGCGCGTTTCTCGGACATCGTCCAGGTCGATTTTAGCCACGCCGTACCCCTCGTCGGGCCCCTCATCGGGCTCGTCAACGATGGCGTGGATCTCGCCACGCGGCCCGACGATCACCGACTGGCCAATGAACCGGTAGGTGTACTCTTCGCCGACTCGGTTGGCGCCGGCGACAAACATCGCGTTCTCGCAGGCGCGGGCCGTGAGGTAAGTGCGCCATTCGCTAACATGCGGCTCTTTCCAATTCGCCAGGACGCACAGAACCTCAGCACCGCCCAGCGCCAGGCTGCGGGCTGTCTCGGGAAACGCCAAATCCCACCCCAGGATCACGCCGATTTCTCCGAAGGTGCACTCCATAGTTCTGAACCGATAGCCAGGCCGAAAAGCCAGACGCTCCTCGTCTTGTAGATGCACCTTGCGATAGTCTCCGATGAGTTCGCCATCCGGCCCAACAAGAATCGCGGCATCGTAGAGAATGCTCTCGACCTTCTCCTTCAACGCCATCCCGAAAACGATGTGCGTGCTGAATTCGGCTGCGCGCTGCGCGATGAAGTTGACGATGGGGCCCGAGTCACGTTCGGCCAACTCTGTGAATTGGACGCCGCACTCGTAGCCGGTCGTGGCTAGTTCCGGAAAGATGATGAGGTCGGTCTTCTGACGCAGACAGATCTGTTCGATGGACTGGGACATGCGTTCCAAGTTCGACTGAACGTCGGCCAGTTGGGGGTGCATTTGAACGACCGCAATGGTCACTTCACTCATAAGTGTGTCTTGGCTCCTTATCTTCCGGGGATAGGCGACGCTGAGGCAAGGGTGTACCTGTCAGTCGTGCATGCTGAGAATCTGAAAAGGGGACGAGTGCCGGCGCGACCGGCATCGACCTATCCCCTATGCTTTAGTGAACAGTGGCCAGTAAACGTCATTAAGATAAGCTGGGGCCCTGGGAAGCTGGGGCCGGTCTCCCGACCGCGCCCCTGGCTCGGTCTGTAAGCGAAGCGGCGACCAGCTAGAGCGCTAACTTAATGACATTGAGTGGCCAGTAAACGGTAATCAAGTGATCCAGATACATGAACCGATCACTGCTCGCCGATCGCTGGTCATTGAGAAGAGTACCCCCGGCAGGACTCGAACCTGCGACACGCAGTTTAGGAAACTGCTGCTCTATCCCCTGAGCTACGGGGGCACGATGCACTACATCTAGTGATTGGTACCGATTAGGGACTTCCAGGGAAATAAACCTCCCAAAAACGGCCTATTTCCTCTGGAAATCTTTAGGTTTTTGGGAGGTTTTAAATTCTGGAATCCCCTTATGCTTAATTGTCGGTTAGCATCCTGAGTAGGTCGAAACGAAGTGGAGATCGTATCGAAGGGTGCGGCTCAAGCAACGCCTCGAGGCAAACCCGCACCCTTCGATACAGCTTTCGCTTCGCTACAGCTTACTCAGGATGCTGGTCAACGAATTAAGCATAATCGGC
>JAANWY010000049.1 GCA_018263655.1 Anaerolineales bacterium
AAAGCCCCTTTTTCGTCTTTGTTTGAGGCTATCCGACTTTCCCGGCAGACGAAGGCCAGCGGGGCCGTTTTCAAATAACTCTGTCCCTTTCACACCTGCATGAACCATCCCGAGGCTACCCATGCGTGACCATCCCGAAATCTCGCTGCCAGATGATGGCTACCTAGGTCCCGATGCTCGCCAGAAAGAAGTGGCATTGGAGCTCTACCGATCGGTGGCCGGCCTGCCCCTCATCTGCCCTCACGGGCACGTGAACCCGCGTCTGCTTGCCGACGAAGACGCGACTTTCGGTACGCCGACTGAGTTGTTCATCATCCCCGACCACTACGTCTTTCGCATGCTCTATTCGCACGGAATCCCGCTGGAAGAGCTGGGCGTCCCGCGCGTCGACGGCGACCCAGTCGAGCAGGATCATCGCAAAATCTGGCAGACCTTCGCCGAGCACTTCTATCTGTTCCGTGGCACGCCTACCGGCATCTGGCTGACTGAGGAGCTAAACACCGTTTTTGGCGTCGACGAGAAGCTGACGGGCGAGACAGCTCACGACATCTACGACCAAATCGAGGCGAAACTCTCAACGCCTGAGTTCCGGCCGCGGGCCTTGTTTGACAGCTTCAATATCGAGGTGCTGTGCACCACCGACGCTGCTACTGATCCACTGGGGTATCACCAGTCCATTCGCGACTCTGGCTGGCAAGCCGACGTTCGGCCCACCTTCCGCCCCGATGCGGTGGTCAACCTGGACACGCCGGCCTGGCGTGACAACATCGATGCGCTGAGCGAGGCCAGCGGTATCACCGTCGACTCGTATGCGACCTTCATCCAGGCGCTGGAGGAGCGCCGGCTCTTCTTCAAGCGCATGGGGGCCACGGCCACGGATCACGCGGCAGTGTCGGCGTACACGGCGGAGCTCAGCCTTGCCGAGGCCGACGCGATCTTCCAGCGCGCTCTCCGGGGTGACGCTACACCCGAGGATGCTGGCCGTTTCACTGCCCACATGATCATTGAGAACGCCCGCATGAGCGTCGAAGATGGATTGGTGATGCAGTTTCATGTGGGCTCCATCCGCAACCACAATCAGCTCATCTTCGACCGTTTTGGCTCCGACATGGGGGCCGATATCCCAGAGCGCAGCGAGTTCACGCACAATTTGCGGCCGTTGTTGAACAAGTATGGGAACGACCCTCGGTTCACCTTGATCCTCTTCACGCTGGATGAGTCAGCGTATTCGCGAGAGTTGGCGCCGCTGGCCGGCCACTACCCAGCCGTCAAACTGGGTCCCCCTTGGTGGTTCCACGACAGCATCAACGGTATGATGCGCTACTTCGAGCGCGTCACCGAGACGGCCGGCCTGCACAACACGGTCGGGTTCAACGACGACACCCGCGCCTTCCCGTCGATCCCGGCGCGCCACGATCTGTGGCGCCGGGTCGCTGGCAACTGGATCGCCGGCCTGGTCGTGCGCGGCATCGTGGACATGGACGATGCCCGTGAGATGGCCCGAGATATGGCCTATCGACTGGCAAAGCGAGCTTACAAACTCGAAGGCGAATCGGCTGAGTGAGACCCTACCGCAGCAATTCTAATTATGGCACGATATTGGGTGCTGGCCGCATAAGAAGCATGCTGAGTAGGCGTCAGCCGTATCGAAGTGTGCTTCTTATGCGGCCAGCACGCTTCGATACGCCCACTACTCAGCATGCTGGCTGCCATAATTAGAATTGCTGGACCCTACCGCGTATTCCTTGCCTCACAGGCCGGCAGTCTGGTATACTTCAATAGCTAAACCGATAGTGTATCGAGCTTCAATGGATCTACTCCGCTCGCGGCGGACCCTAATCCGGCGGGAGCAGGGGGGATCACTGAGTTGAGCTGGAGGTAAAATCACATGATCAACACGAAGAACCGCCCAGATCGTCACACTGAGACCATCCCCGCCGGCAAGCGAGTTGCCTTCTGCCGCTGTTGGCAGTCGGACAAGTTCCCTTACTGCGACGGAACCCATCGTGAGGTCAACGCCGAGCAAGATGACGATGTGGGACCCGTCATCGTCGGCGCGGAAGCTGAGTCGAGTGACGAGTGATCAGTGTACAGTAAGCAGTGAACAGTGAACAGTTGTCAGAATTCGATGACTGTTCACTGTTTACTGACAACTGATTACTGATTAGGAGAGGACTGACATATGACTGAGGAGTACTTGCAGGAGATGTTCGACCTGGAGGGCAAGGTTGTCGCTGCTACCGGTGGCGGTGGCGTGCTCGTGGGTGAGATGTCGCGAGGGCTGGCGAAGGCCGGCGCGCGTGTGGCCGTGCTGGACATCGTCGAGGAAGCCGCTCAGGAAATGGCGGATGAGGTCAATTCGGCCGGCGGTGAGGCCGTCGCTGTCAAAATGGACGTGTTGGACAAGGCCAGCACGGAGGCGGCTTTGGAGACAGTGCAAGACAGGTTTGGCCGGGTGGACATTCTCATTAACGGCGCCGGCGGCAACAAGAAAGAGGCTACCACCGCACCAGATCTCTCGTTTTTTGACCTGCCGCAGGACGCCGTGCGCTGGGTGTTCGACCTCAACTTCATCGGCACCCTCATTCCCAGCCAGGTCTTCGGGCGTGTGATGGCTGCGGAAGATAAAGGCATCATCCTCAACGTCTCGTCGATGAATGCCTTCCGGCCGCTGACCAAGATTCCGGCCTACTCGGCTGCCAAGGCGGCGGTCAGCAATTTCACGCAGTGGCTGGCGGTACACGTGGCGCAGGAGTATTCGCCCCATATCCGTGTCAACGCCCTCGCTCCTGGTTTCTTCTTGACGGCTCAGAACCGGTTCTTGCTTATCGACGAGCAGACGGACGAGCTCACGCCGCGAGGTAAAACGATCATCGATCATACGCCCATGGGCCGCTTTGGCGATCCGGGGGATCTGTTGGGGACGGTGTTGTGGCTGCTGTCGCCGGCTTCAGCTTTCGTGACCGGTGTTGTTGTGCCGATAGATGGGGGTTTTTCGGCGTTTAGTGGTGTGTGATGGAGAATGGAGGGTGGAGAATGGAAAGTGGAGGGTGGAGAATGGAATCCATCTTCCATTTTCCCCTTTCCATTTTCCGTTGAAGGAGGTAGTGATGTTGGTAGGGAAAGGTTTTGTAGATAGACTCTTGAGCGAGAGCGAAGTCCGCGGCCTAATGGAAGAGTCGCTGGGAGAGGCTGATCTGGCCGGCAAGCGTGTGCTCATCATCATCCCCGACGGCACGCGGAGCGGTCCCATCGATCTGTTCTTCCGCCTGTTCCACGAACTGCTGTGGGGCGATGTGGCAGCGCTCGACTATCTGATCGCACTGGGCACGCACCAGCCGATGTCCGAAGAGGCGATCCACCAACGAATCGGCGTCAGTTCCGAGGAGATGGCGGAGACGTACGCCGGCGTGCAAGTATTCAACCACCGCTGGGAGGACCCAGACACGTTTCGCACGGTGGGGGTCATTCCTGCTAACGACATCGAAGAATTGAGTCGCGGCCGGTTTTCTCAGGCGGTTCCGGTGAACCTCAATAAAATGATCTTCGACTACGACCAGGTCATCATCTGTGGGCCGGTCTTCCCACACGAGGTGGTTGGCTTTTCCGGTGGCAACAAGTACTTCTTCCCCGGTATTTCGGGTCAGGAAGTCATCGATTTCACTCACTGGCTCGGTGCGCTCATCACCAGCTACGAGATCATCGGCACCAAGCACACGCCGGTGCGCGCGGTGATCGACCGCGCGGCAGCCTTCATCGATATGCCGAAGCTGTGCCTCAGTCCCGTGGTCAAGGGTGAGGACCTGGCCGGCCTCTACATCGGTTCACCCCAAGAAGCCTGGTCGGAGGCGGCTGACCTCTCGGCGCAAGTGCACGTCCTGTACGAGGACGTGCCTTACCGCCAGGTGCTGTCCGTCATGCCCGAGATGTACGACGACATCTGGACGGCGGCCAAGGGTATGTACAAGCTGGAACCGGTGGTCGCCGGCGGCGGCGAGGTCATCATCTACGCGCCCCACATCGATGAGATTTCCTACACTCACGGTGACATCATCGACGAGGTCGGCTACCACGTGCGCGACTACTTCGTGAAGCAGTGGGAGGATTTCAAGGACTACCCGTGGGGCGTGCTAGCGCACTCGACCCACCTGCGCGGCATCGGCGAGTACGAGGATGGCGTTGAGGAGCCGCGCATCGATGTCACGTTGGCCACGCAGATTCCGCCTGAGCGATGCGAGCAAGTGAACCTGGGCTACCGCGATCCCGATACGATTGATCCCGAGGAGTGGGCCGGCCGCGACGACGAAGATTTGTTGGTGGTCCCGCATGCCGGCGAGATGTTGTATCGACTGTGCCAGTAAAGAGTGAGCAGTACAGTCAACAACGCTCAGCGATATCAGTGAACGATGACACATCTACCGATGATAGAGCTTACGCGGCCAGGCTAGCTAGAGGAGGCGATGTTAGCACATGACGACTGCTGCTAGAAGGGAAATGAGGGCCATGACGCTGGAAGACGTACTCCGTGACATTCATGCTCTGAACCGGGAACTGGAAGCTTTTGAGGAGAAGTACGGGCTTCTCTCAAAGGATTTTTATGAGCTATATGTTCGGGGCAAGTTGCGGGATGAGGAAATTGAAGAGATTGACGAGTATGGACAGTGGGCGGCCGTCTATCGAATGAAGCAACATCGAGAGAGCCTTTACGACGAATTGATCCGGGAGGAACTCCAGGCGGCTTTATCCTCTTCAGAGGAAACTTTGGCGCTGCCTGCCACTGTCAAATGACATAATACTATGCTTGCATCACTGGCTGACTACAGTGCTTTTGTTTACACGCTTCAGGATCAGTTTCCGTTCATCCGACAGTCAACCTTGGTTTTGATACCTGCTGGGGCTATGCTGGGGGCCCTCCAGGGAGAGTTGGAGTTCCGCCTTGGAGCAAGTAGATGAGGACCCGTACACTGTCTACCGTTGCGCCTGAGCGAATTGAAGCGCCTCTTGTTTTGGCCATCGACATCGGCACGTCGTCGGTGCGGGCTTCGGTCTTCGACCGGCAGGGGCGAGCCGTCGAGGGAGTCGAAGCGCGCCGGCCACACGAGTTTCGGACTACGACCGAGGGAGCATCTGAGGCTGACCCTGACGAACTGCTGGGGCTCGTCTGGCAGTGCCTGGACGACGTGCTGGAGCGTGCCGGCACCCTCGCCCCTCACATCGCCGGCATTGGCGCGTGCACCTTTGTCACCAACATCCTCGGCGTGAACGATGCCGGCCAGGCCATCACGTCCCTCTCCACCTACGCCGACACCCGATCGGCGGTCGAAGTCGCCGGCCTGCGCGCCGAGTTCGACGAGCGCGCCGTCCATGATCGCACCGGCTGTCACTTCCACCCCAGCTATTTGCCGGCCCGCTTCCGCTGGTTGGCGCGGACTCGACCGGAGCTTCTGAAACGGGTCGCGCGCTGGATCTCGATTGGCGAATACATCGAGCTGAAGCTCTTCGGCGAGGCAGCCGTCAGCTACTCGGTGGCGGCGTGGACCGGTTTGCTGGATCGAGAAGGTCTGGCCTGGGATGAGCCGCTGCTGGCGGCGCTGCCGATTTCCGAAGAGAACCTCTCGCCGCTGACGGATGTCCATGTACCGCGCCAGGGGCTGCGCGCCGAGTTCGCCGAGCGCTGGCCGGCCCTCCGCGACGTGCCGTGGTTCCCGGCCGTGGGCGATGGTGCCACCGCCAACATCGGCAGTGGCTGTGTCTCGCCGGCGCGCGTGGCGTTGACCGTAGGCTCGACCAGCGCCATGCGGGCTGTCGTGGACGGCCCTGTGCCACACGTCCCCGACGGCCTGTGGTGCTACCGCGTCGATGGAGAGCGCTCACTGCCTGGCGGCGCTCTGACGGAAGGCGGGAGTGTGTTCGAGTGGATGACGGAGACACTGCAAGTTGGAGACCTGGCGGAGGTCGAGCCGGCGCTGGCGGCAATGGAACCCGACGCTCACGGGCTGACCGTGCTGCCGTTCCTGGCCGGCGAGCGCAGCCCCGGCTGGGCCGGCCACGCCCGCGCGACCATCCACGGCCTGACGCTGGCGACACGACCTGTAGAGATCCTCCGCGCGGGGCTGGAAGCCGTCGCTTACCGCATCGGTCTGGTTTTCGAGATGTTGCGCCCATTGTTGCCGGCTGAGCCGGAAGTGGTCGCCAGTGGTGGCGCGATTCTCAGTTCTCCCACCTGGCTGCAGATCATGACTGATGTATTGGGCCGGCCCGTGGTGGTTTCGGCGGTGCAGGAGGCCTCCAGCCGGGGAGCTGCGCTGCTGGCTCTGGAAGCGCTAGGTGTGCTGGACGATGTGGAAGATGCGCCCGACTTCGTCGGCGCTGCTCACGAACCGGATGGGGGCCGGCATGCCGTGTACCGTGCGGCGATGGAGCGCCAACGGGATTTGTATCAGAAGCTGGTCTAACTTGAAACCGGGCGTCTCATGAGCACGGAGGTGTTCAATGTCAAGAATCGAGAAAAATGAAGCACGCGAGGATCGATTGTATATGGAGATCATCGTGGACGCCTATGACACAGAAGAACGCGTTATGGGGTGGTACTACTACCTCCTCGATCGGAAGCTGCACTTCCCCTTTCAGGCGCGGTGCTTCGCGGAAAGAGACATCTCACCTTTGAGGGTGGGGGAAGAAGTCGAAGCAGTGGGAATGGCCTCCGCAGACGACTGTATGTGCGAAATGTTCGTTAAAGTGCACTGGCTAGACCGGACATTCGGCGTGCCATTGTCCCAACTCGAAGCCATCGACGCCGGCAGCGATACGCAAGAGGCGATAGAAGACTGGCATTACTGGGTAGCCAGGGGGTACCAGTTTTGACGGGGTATATTCAGGTTGTGATACATTGGACAAGAAGGTTTTGGGAAATTAGAATTTAGAAATTAGAGCCCGTCTGGCGTATCGCATTCTTCTAATTTCTAAATCCGACTTATCCGGGTTAGGGGACCAGGAATTTGAAGAGTCGCTCGATCAACGCGACAAAGGTGGGGTTGGCCAGGGTCAGGGCCAGCAGGGCGATCGCAATGAAGATGTTGAGCTTGAAATTGAGGCTGTTGAAACGCTCATCGACGGTCTTGAAACGCTCATCGACGGTCTTGAAACGCTCTTCTATCACGTTGAAGCGTTGGTCAAACAGTTCACGGGTGAGCAAGATTTCCCGCTCGAACATTTCGCGGGTGAGGGCGAATTCCTGCTCGATGCGCGTAGTTTCCTGCTCAAACAGTTCCCGTGTGACCAGTTCGTTCCTCAGCTCTTCCTTCAGCTCGATCTTGAGGTGTTCTTTCCTGGCCGTGATCGACTCGTCCGCGCGGATCTCAATGGCTCCAACAGCCGCTTCGATAGCCCGGGCGAAGGTTTCGGCTTTTTGCCGCTCCCCCAGGGCTTCTTCTAATAGGGCGAACACCTCGCGCGGCAGGACGTACTCGTTCATATGGCTGCTTCTGTTCAAACGCTCCTTAGAATTCACGGGAAGTCCGAGGAATTGATTATGGCGTGCAATGACTGTCTAATTATCCGACTCAATTCTACCCTCAAAGTGAGGGGCTGTCAAACAGCCCGGGCTGAGCCGGCCAGTCCGCCCATGGTGGGAGGCGCCCGATGATTTTCAAAATTAGACACTTATTAGTACTACAACGAGACTTCACTCGAGTTGATTGAGAAGCGCCAACTGGCGTTTGCGATGGGATAGAGAAGCCGCCTGATTGCGTTCCTGCCGATATGTTACGACTTCAAGTGCCCATCGGGCGTCGAACGTTCGCCTGGGAAGCACGGCCGCTATCAACAAGTGTATCTGAGGCAAGGTCCAAGCCGACACGTTG
>JAANWY010000005.1 GCA_018263655.1 Anaerolineales bacterium
TCGAACAAGCCGCACCCCCTTCGATGAACTCAGGACGTCGCTTCGATACGACCTCGGCTTCGCCTCGGTCTACTCAGGCGGCGTCCTGAGCGGCGTCCTGAGCCTGTCGAAGGGCCTGTCGAAGGGCCTGTCGAAGGGATGCTCCATGGGTTGCCCCCTGAACGCTTACTGAGAACATTGAAGATTGGAATTGTGGGACTGCTGGTGGCGGCTATGGCCGGCAGCGTCCTGGCCCAGGAGGACACCACCACGCCAGATCCCCGGGCCTACGCTTTCCACGGCCGGGGCAACGGCTTTGGCCAGGGCCTCTGCGGGGAGACAGGGCTGGCGGCGGGCCGCCGAAGTGCTCGGCATACCCGCCGATGAGCTGTCCAACTTGCTGTCTACTGATTGCTGTCACCGACACGGGTGCCGGCATCCGGCCAGAGGATTTGCCACACATTTTTGATCGCTTCTATCGGGGCGACAAAGCGCGCAATCAGGAGGAGGGTGAGTCGGGGTTGGGACTGGCGATTGCCAAGTCACTGGTGCAGATGCACGGCGGGACGATCACGGTTGACAGTTCGCTGGGCGAGGGGACGACGTTTGCGATTAGGTTGCCTGTTTGACGCTACGGCTCTTTCAGAAACGCCAGGACGATTCGGTTCACCAGGTCCGCCTGCACCAGCGTTAGATCGTGGCCGGCATCGGGGATGATGTCGGTTTCTATCTGTGGTGCCACCTCGTTCAGGCGCTCTACGGCCTCCTGAGCCGAGTAGATCTTCTCGTTTTCGCCCACCAGAAAGAGCGCCGGCACCCCGATACTCCGCAATTCCGCATCCGTCAGCACCGTCGGGTTCACCATCGGCCGGGACTTGAAGCTGCGGGCAGCCAGGTACGCGTCCTCCACCCACTGGTCGACCCACTGCCGGCTGGCTTCATCTTTGTGGACCGCAATAGCTCGTCGCCCACTCTGCTTGCTCCGGGGGAAGTCCCAAGTCAATCGCCCATTTCTTAACCTTGTCATTCTCTTCCTTGCTGGAAATCACAAAGGTCTCTTGTTGGAAGATTACGACCGTTTTTCTCTCCTTGGGATACTGGATGTCAACGTAACTGTCCGGTGAGTTTAAGTGCGTCTGGCAAAGCAAAGCAAACATCTCAATACGCTCAAAGGGAACGGCCACTCTGATGTGTTCGCTTTCCCCTTCTTTGATACAAGCGAAGTTGGAGTCAGTCAGCTTCTCTTTCAACTGAGCGTAGTTATTCATTGTCCAATCAAGGATGTATGCATTGAAGTCCATTGAGTTCCAGGTAGCGCTTCACCTGACTGAGTTCATCCTGATACTTCGCTACGAGTAACGAGAATTGCTGTCGATCTACTCAACTCCCACCAGCCGGCGCGCCAGCTTCACCGCGCCAATCGCGTCTTCGGCGTAGCCGTCGGCGCCGATGTCGTCGGCCCACTCCGATGTCACCGGCGCGCCACCGATCAACACCTTCACGCGATCGCGCAAGCCGGCTTCTGTGAGTTCCTTGATAATACTGTCCTGGTTCCGCATCGTCGTCGTCAGCAGGGCCGACATGCCGACGATGTCGGCCTCAGTGTCAACCACGGCCTCGACGAACTTCTCCGTTGGCACATCCACACCCAAATCATGAACGACGAAGCCGTTGGCAGTCAACATCGTGCCAACCAATGATTTGCCAATCTCATGGATGTCGCCGGCCACGGTACCGATCACGACCGTCCCCAGGGACTCGCGAGTGCTGCCGGCGGCCTTCAGAGCCGGCTCCAGCTCCGCCAGGGCTGACTTCATGGTGTCGCCGGCCATCACCAGGTGCGGCAAGAAGTACTCGCCAGAACTGAACCTGTCTCCAACCACGTCCATGCCCGGCGTCAACCCCTGGCGGATGATGTCCAGCGGCTTCAGGCCGGTTTCCAGTCCCTCTTTTGCCAGCGATACGACCAATTCTTTGTCTCCATTGATGACGGCCTGGGTCACCCGGGTGTAAAACTCTTGCGACATTGAATGCTCTCCTTGTGTTCAAGATATTTCTGCTGAGCTACTCGATTCATCAACACTCACAAGCCAATTCAAGAAAGCATCCTGAGTAGACGAGGCGGAGCCGAAGTCGTATCGAAGGGTGCGGCTCTTCGGAAAGCCAGTTGACTTTTCGACCCGCACCCTTCGATACGCGCTCCACTGCGTTCCGCGCTACTCAGGATGCTGACGTTTTCCAACAGAGTTACGCAATCTCGTCCGGCAGTGCCGGCAACTCACGCATGCCGAACTGGCGTGCGGCACGGTCCGTGATGTGGCGCAGTTCGCGACGGACGTCATCATCCAGCGGGCGGGGTTCGTAGCCGGCCAGCAAATCCTGGACGCGCTCACGAGCGCGGTCCACCGTCGTCGGGGCGCCGGCCTCCTTCCACGCCGTGAGCGATCCCCGATCCACCACATCCGACGGGATGTGGTGCTCCTTGCCGAACCACGTCAGCGTGTGCTTCTGCCCGAGGAACTGGCCGTGGTGCCCGACAGCACGGATGACGTCGGCGCCCAGCGATTCGTCGCGCGCCTCGATGCCGCGCAGCAGCCGGCGCACCATCTCGATGATCTCGGCGTCGACGACGAGCTTCTCCAGCGACTGCGCCCGCAGGAAGTCCAACATGCCGGCGCCGCTGATCATGTTGATGCCGGCCAGTCCGCCCATCAGCGCCGTCATCCCCGACTCAAAGCCAGCCTGCGCGTCGACGATCTTGCTGTCGCTGGCCCCCAGATAGGCGTGTGTCGGCAGACCTAGCCGCTTGCCGACTTGGGCGTAGGCCGCATCGATCATGGCCGTTTCCATCGCGCCCATGGGCGTGGCGCCTGACCGCATATCGGTGATGGCCGGCGCACCACCCCACACGATGGGTGCGCCAGGGTTCACCAGTTGGTGGATCGTGAGACCGCTCAGACACTCGGCGGTGTGCTGCACCACTGCACCCGCCAGCGTGACGGGCGCTGCGGAGCCGGCCAGCGGCATCGACACCATCTCGGCCGGGATGCGGTAGCGGGCTAAATCGATCAAGTTCTGGCACGTCAGCTCGCTCCACAGCAACGGCGGCGATGGACAGACGTCGAACACGGCGCGCGGCTTGGCCGCCAGGGCGTCGAGGCTGCCGGCATCGGCCACCAGCAGATCCTTCATGATGTGCAGCGTGTCGATGCGGAAGGCGCCGGTGACGGCCGGCTTGCGGCTGTAGAGCAGCGAGAGGTACAGCCGGTACAGGTCGCCGATCTCGTCGACGACGTCGGAGCAGATAAAGGCGGTGCTGATGGCGTCGTAGGCCGGCAACGTCTCGGTGAGCTTGGCGTAGCGCACATAGTCGGCGGTGACGGCCTTGCGGTGCTCGCCGGTCTCGCCGTCCAGGATGCTGACGGCGGCCGAGCCAGGGTCGAAGTGGACGTGATCGTCCCCGTAGCGGACGGCGAGGTTGCCATCGCTGTCGTACAGGTTGAAGCTGGATGGCGCCGTCTCCAGCGCCTCCTCGGCCAGCGATTGCGAGATGCGGGCCACTTGCGCGTCGAAGTCGACGTTGGCGCCGGCGTCGGCCAGCAGCGTCAGCGCCTCCGCGTTGTGAATCTTGATGCCAGGGTCCTGAAGCAGACCGAAGCCTTCAGCAAGGATGCGCTCGATTAGTTTGTCGTCGAGCAGGTTAATTCTGGGTTGCATGATGGATGCTCCTACACCGCGAATGATGGACTTTCAAGAAATAATCGGGGTACTTTGCTCATCCGCGCCGCCCAGAGTTCCGCAAGCAGCGCTCCACCCTTCGACGAGCTCAGGACGTCGCTCTGGGCTACGAATTTCGCCGCTCTGCGAGCTCTTCGCCGCTGGGCGAACTCAAACCGTCGAACTCCCCTCGGGAGTG
>JAANWY010000050.1 GCA_018263655.1 Anaerolineales bacterium
AGAAGTTTGTAGTAAGCCACGCAGCCCAGCGGAGTGGCGTTGGGACGGCACTCTGCTGCGTTACGTGCCTGACTACGAACAGAGGTGATGAAGAAGAGTGACCTATAGAAGTTTGTAGTAAGCCACGCAGCGGAGCGGAGTGGCGTTGGGACGGCACTCCACTGCGTTACGTGCCTGACTACAAACAGGTGATGAAGGAGAATGTCCTATGTCATGGCGTGCCAGACTCGGCATCATCTATCCGGCGGATGGGGCGCTTGACGACGAGTATTGGAAGCTGGTCCCACCGGGCGTGACCGTGCACATCACCCGGATAGAAGTCCCGCACGAAGACCAGACGATCGAGTTACTCGAAGCTCAGGCCACGAGCCCTGACATCGAAAAGGCCGCCGGCGACCTGACCATCATTCGGCTCGATGCAGTCGCCTACGCGTGCACTTCAGGGAGTTTCCTGCTCGGGGCCGGCAGTGATCTTGACATCATCCAGCGTATGGAAGCTGCTGCCAGCGGCGTGCCCTGCACCACGACCACGACGGCCGCGGTGCGGGCCCTAAAGGCGCTCGGAGCCAAGAAGCTGGCGGTGGTTACCCCTTACCCAGATGAGATCAATGCACGCTTGGAGGCGTTCTTGGCGGACAGCGGCTTCCAGGTCGTCGCCCTCGAGGGGTTGGGATTGTACCACGGGATTTGGGGACAGCCGGCCGGCGCAGCTTACCGGTTAGCGACAGAGGCCGACGTCCCTGAAGCTGAAGCCATGTTCATCAGTTGCACGAATTTTCGCACGCTGGAAGTTCTGGATGCCCTGGAGCAAGACCTAGGAAAACCTGTCGTAAGCGCCAACCAGGCGACCGTGTGGGACCTGTTGCGGCTGGCGGGTATCCGTCCGAACCTTGAGAGACTCGGAATGTTATATCGCATTGAGCCCACCGAATGAATTCGGTGTCTGCTAAGGGAAACGTGTTAAAAACACGTTTTAACGTGTTTCGTATTACCAGCCCATGAATTCATTCATGGGCTCGCAAAGGAGGCATATCGTGAGTGACAACAACGAACTCGTATTCTCCGTCGAGGAGTTCAAAGG
Organism: Anaerolineales bacterium; assembly: GCA_018263655.1. Lineage (GTDB taxonomy): Bacteria > Chloroflexota > Anaerolineae > Epilineales > JAANWY01 > JAANWY01. Next base: position 1,082 of record JAANWY010000050.1, read on the forward strand.
ACGTATCGAGCGCGTACGGGAGTCTATGGAAGAGGCTGGCCTGGACCTGTTGCTGGTCCACACCCCGGAGAACATCTACTACCTCACCGGTTACCGGACGCCAGGCTACTACACCTATCAGTGCTTCATCCTGCCTCTCGATTCCGAGCCAATGATGTTGATCCGCTTTATGGAGGAGGGCAACATCATGGCCCAGTCCTGGGTCGAGAAGCGAGTGACTTACCAGGACACGGAAGACCCCGTCGAGGTGACGAGCAATACGCTGAAGGGCCTGGGTGTATCTGGGAAACGCGTCGGTATCGAGAAGAGCAGTTGGTTTCTCACCACGGCGGCCTACGAACAGCTCACAGCAACGTTCCAGGACGTCACGTTCACCGATGCGTCCGATGTCGTTAACAAAGTACGGTTGATCAAGTCGCCGGCCGAGATCGCCTACATCCGTGAGGCGGCCAAGGCAGCCGAAAACGGTGTGCGGATGGGCATGGAGGCTATCGCTGCCGGCAAGACCGAGAACGACGTAGCCGCTGCAGCCCTGACCGGTATGCTCCGAGAGGGGAGCGAGTACACTGGCCTGGCCCCTTTCGTCGCTTCAGGGCCAAGGTCAGCCCTGGGTCACGCGACGTGGGAGAGGCGTAAGCTGGAAGAAGGGGACCTGGTTTTCCTGGAGATTCCCGGCTGCATCAATCGCTATCATGCGGCGCAAATGCGGACAGCCGTGATCGGCAAACCGCCGGCTGAATGGGAGGACATTGCGAAGGTCGTCATCGACGGCCTAAGTGCAGCGATTGAGACGATCAAGCCAGGCGTCATGGCCGGCGAGGTGGACGATGCCTGCCGGGGCACCATCACCCGCGGCGGCTACGGCGAGTACTTCCTCTACCGCACTGGTTATTCCATCGGGATCGCCTTCCCGCCGGACTGGGGCGAAGGCCACATCCTAAGTCTGCGCGGCGGTGAGTCCACGGAGTTGCAGCCGGGCATGACGTTCCATATGCCGCCCTCCGCTTTGATGTACGGCGTGGGGGGCATCGGCTTCAGCGAGACGGTGCTCGTCACTGAAACGGGCTGCGAGGCGATCACCCGTTATCCTCGCGAATTAGTTGTGATCGACTAAATACCTTGACAATGTGACATTTCGCTGCTGTGGCCGGTCTCCTGACCGAGCCACAGCGGTGTCGATGCAGAACATTTGTCTAATGTGACATTGCCAAAATACTGTCAAGCCAAGACCAAACGCCCATCGTCCACAACCAAGGCAGTTGTGGACGACGGGCGTCTACGCTGATGCAATAGAGAGCAAGATCAGTTCTCTGGTGGCTCCCAGGGATACACAACCCAGCGATCGGTCTCGACGACGTAGTAGTCCGGCTCCTCCTCGTAGACCGACTGCTCCGGCTTATAGTGTAACACAGCAACCTCTGCGTCGCCGCCGGCCCCCTTAATGCGCTCCCTGACACTCATCGCCGTCCGGCCGCTGTCCCAGATATCGTCGATGACTAAAATTCGTTTGTCGTTGAGCAGCGCATCAGATGGGAATTGCATGAACACCGGTTCGTCCAGTGTCTCCCCCTCGCCAGTGTAGAACATCACGGCGGCGACCATGACGTTGCGCTGGTTGATCTTCTCCGCAATGAGGCCGGCCGGCACCAATCCGCCGCGCGTCACAGCCATCAGTGCATCGAAATAGCCCCGTGGTAGTTGTTCCAGGAGGCGATCGACCAGACCTTCGATCTGCCCCCAACCTAGATACTCTTTCTGATGAGCACCGTTTTCGCTGTGCGTTGACCGTTGCACAACCGGCTGTTCGATCATAGAATATCCCCTCCACTACACAGATCGCCAGTCAGCCTAGGCCGGCGTATGCGTCAGTGCCGATTCAACCGCTGTGATTGTCGGCTTTACCTGGTGTGGTGCACGGAGCCGGCCATTTAAGACCACCTGGGTCTTCAATCCATTGCCCGTGACGTAAACCACGGTCAACTCATCTGGCCGTATTGTACCACGCTCCGCTAACTTTTTCAAGACAGCGACGGTCACACCGCCGGCCGTCTCGGCCAGGACACCTTCTGTTTCGGCCAGAAGCTGAATGCCTTCGATGATCTCGTCGTCGGTGGCAGCATCTGCAGCGCCTTGGCTGCCACGGATAGTTCGCAGGGCGTACGGCCCATCGGCCGGCACACCGATGGCCAGCGACTTGGCAACCGTGTCCGGCACCACCGGCTGAACCTGCTTCGCATCCGAAGCGAAGGCACTCGCGATGGGAGAGCAGCCGGCCGGCTGAGCGCCGGACACCCGCGTCTGCACACCGTCGATCAATCCGACGCGGGCCAGCTCATCCAATCCCTTCTTGATCTTGACCAACAACGACCCCGACGCCATCGGCACGACGATGTGATCGGGAGCACACCAACCCAACTGTTCGGCAACCTCGAAGCCCAAGGTTTTGGCGCCCTCAGAGTAGTACGGTCGCATATTCACATTGACGAAAGCCCAGCCTTTCTGATCGGCCAAGATCGAACACAGGCGGTTGACGTCGTCGTAGTTGCCGTCCACCGCGAGCACGGTCGGCCCGTAGACCGATGAGGCAACGATTTTCGCCTCTTCCAGGTCAGCCGGCACGAATACGACTGCCCGCAGGCCGGCGCGTGCTGCCTGCGCCGCTACGGAGTTCGCCAGGTTTCCCGTGGAGGCGCACGCAATCGTGTCGAATCCAAATTCAAGTGCCTTCGTTACCGCGACAGATACGACGCGATCCTTAAAGGAGTAGCTGGGGGTGACGCAATCGTTCTTGACGTAGAGTCGTTCTAGACCCAACTCGCGACCAAGGTTCTGGGCGTGAAAGAGCGGGGTGAAACCCACGTCGCTTCCAACCGTCCCGTTGTGCTGGGCCGGCAGCAGCGGCTGATAGCGCCAGATGTTTAGCGGGCTGTCCATGATGTGCCGGCGCCCAATATCACGGGCAATGGCCTCGTAGTCGTAGACTACTTCCAGGGGGCCGAAACAATCCTCACAGATGTAGATGGGGTCTTCGGCGTACGTTGCCCCACACTCGCGGCAACGCAGCCCATGAATGTATGACATAAATTCTCCTCCTTTGACTCAAGCGATAGGTGTGACAAAGTCAACTGACAGCGGGAAGCCAAGTCTGGCGGGAATCACTGAAAAAGTAGAGCCCCTTGCCGGCGGAAGACAAGGGGCCACAGATACAGAAAAACCTCTTCTCGAAGGAAGAGGTTTCAGTCGACATCGTTGTCACGTGCCTCTCATCTTCCAGAACGACTCTGCCGGAATTGGCACCTGAGTTGGTCATTTAGTCGATTAGTCGTGTAGTCGCTTAGTCGATTAGTCATTTAGTCACACGTCTGCAAAATCCAATTCGTGACTAAACGACTAAGGGACTAACCGACTACCGGACTAACTTGGTTGCCGAGGTTTCACAGGGCCGGTCCCTCCACCTCTCTGGATAAGAGCTTCGCGCTATGAGATATGCAGTTGTTCGATGGGATACTAACACACCATGCCAGATTTGTCAAACGCCGGCCTGGGTTGGTTATGTGAATATTCTGTGATAGTCTCGTGACAGGTCGTCATTACACTGGCCGTACACACAGAAGAGGTGGCCGGCACGCATCCCGGCCATTGTTTCCTGCCCACTGTGCAGGATCGATCACCCCGATCTGATCCTGCATGGTCGATTCTGTGTGCGAAGGCCAGGCTCCCCAAGCCTGGCCTTCGCCCCTTCACTACCCGCGTTTCCAAGACCGAAACGGCACACCCAATTGTCGGTAAGCGGGCTGAATAAGCGGTGACAGCCGCTTGATGACGGCTTCGTCATTCGTCCAGCCGATGAGATACTGACAGGCGTTGATCACTTCCTGAGCCTGACGGTCCTCCAACATCGCCCGCGCTTGCTGCCGGAACGCATCGAACTGGGCCGGCGTCGGGTCGTCCAACCAATCTTCACCCATCTCGCGAAGCGCATCCTCCTCCGTCGGCTCTTCTTCCTCCCACGCGGCCTCGGTCTCCGGTGATGCAGAGACTTGCTCGACCCACATCCCCATGCTTTGCATGAACCCAGCATTGTACCAGAGGTAACCGCGTGAATTCGCTGCCGGCGTCGACCAAGTCTCAATCGACTCAGAGATCACACCGAGGCACCCGACGAGATCCTCGTCAGAGTGACGTGGCTCCTTTTCGAAGAGCCGCTCCCAATTGATCTTGATCACCCAAACAACCATTTCTTCAACAGGCTCTTCGCCACCTATCTCGACCACGTCCCGTTCTTCAGGCAGCGTGTAGTTCTGCTCGCGCAATTCGCGAACAAGCGTCTTCAGCACCTGACGAACATCGCGATCCGTGAGCTGATAGTCGCTCATCACAAAACTCTGGTAGATTCCGGCCTCGGCCTCTGCGATCGCCCGGACATACTCTTGAGTTCGATAGTCCTTGCGAGAATGAGATCGGCCGCCTTTCCACTTGACAGGTCGCTTCTTGCGACGACGTCGTCGACGTGACTTCTTATCAGGCACAACTATCACATCCTTACTTTACTTGTAACTATCTTGACAATGTTAAGTTCGGTTCAGAAACAGCCTTTTGCTCGCCGAAGGTCTCCTGACCGAGGCGAATGGGGCTCGGTCAGGAGACCTTCGCCCAGCACGCCAGGCAACTTAACATTGTCAAGCTATTCAGGTAGTGGGAACCCTTGCGAAGGTTTGCCAATCGCATTCGGGTTGAAAGCCCCCTCGCCAGTCGAAAATCGGCCTCTTGCCATGGCGCTGCCACGGCTACTCTCAACCTTCGCAAGGGTAGCTGAACGCTTACCTTTACTTTACCTCTGTTCGTGATCAAAGCCTAGTGCTTCAGCCACGATGTACAGCGGCCGGCCCTTCACTTCATCGTAGATCCGCCCCAAGTACTCGCCGATGATGCCAAGAAAGATAAGCTGCACACCCCCCAAGAACAGCACACTCACCAGCGTGGACGCCTGCCCAAAGAACGCCGTACTGCCCGACAGCCGGAGGATGATGGTCACCACGATGCCGACCAGGCTCAGGCTGGCGATGAAGAAGCCAAAGTAGGTGGCCAATTGAAGCGGCAAGTACGAGAAACTCGTAATGCCGTCGATGGCAAACTTCAGCATCTTGCGGAATGGGTACTTAGTCTCGCCAGCGTACCGCTGCCGGCGCACGTACTCCACACCCGTCTGCCTAAAGCCGACCCAACTCGACATACCGCGCATGAAGCGGTGCTGTTCGCGCATTTGCTGCACGGTATCGACGACACGGCGGTCCATCAGCCGGAAGTCACCCGTGTCCATTGGGATATCTACGTTGGTGATACGCGTAATCAGGCGATAGAAGACGTTGGCCGTGAACTCCTTGAACCACGTTTCACCCTCGCGCTCCGCCCGCACCGCGTAGACGACGTCATAGCCCTCACGCCAGCGTTTGACCATGTCGAGAATGACCTCCGGTGGGTCCTGAAGGTCAGCGTCAATGATGACAACGGCATCGCCGCGCGCGTAGTCCGTGCCGGCCGTGATCGCCACCTGATGCCCGAAGTTTCGCGAGAAGTTGATTACCTTCACCCGTGGATCCTGTGCGCGCAAGTCCCGCATAACGTCCAACGATCGGTCTTGGCTGCCATCGTTGACTAGAATCAACTCGTAGGATTCGCCGGCCCCGTCCACGACAGCCGTCAGCCGGCGGTACAGCTCGGGTAGGATCGTCTCTTCGTTGTAGACCGGCGCAACGATGGATACCATCGGCGAGGGATCATCGGCCGCTGATCCCGAAGCAGGTCGACTATCGGGCTCCCGTGTTTGAATTGCGTCCATGCTCGCCTCTCCTAGGAACGTTCGTTGAGAAATGTGACATTGTCAAGGTAGTCGTGAAGGTCTCCCTACCGAGCCCGTTTCGCCTCGGTCAGGAGACCTTCGGCGATCAAAGAGGTGTACGAGGATCATGCCCTTTCCTTCAAGATACCGTGAATTTCCCCCAATAGCCGCTCCGCTTCCGCTTCCAAAGCGTGAATCTCGTCGCGATGGCCCTGGGCCTCCGCCTCGTCGTGCAGACTGTCGGCGTTGATGGCGACGTTTAGCGCAGCGCCCTGGACAGCCGTCAGAGCCAAATGAGCGCCGGTTGCGGCGTCCGTGATGGCATTCACGTTCCCATGCTGAGCGACAAGGACCGCTTGGCCCAGTGTCTCGATGCCGGCCTTCGCTGTATCCATGGGCACGCTGATTGCGCAGCGCAGCGCTTCTTGAACCGCCTCGGTCCGCTCGACTTGCTCCTCCGCGGTATCCTTAGGCATGCGATATGCCGTCATCACCGCGTCGAAGGCCGCTGTGTCGTCCTTGGCCAGTTGGCTCAGGCGTGATTTCAACTCAGCTGCACGGTCGCTGACCTCACGCATCTGCTCCTTGACCGCGACGTACTTCTTCCGCCCGATAGTGAGTTCAGCGACCATGTGCACCAGCGAAGCCGCCATGGCGCCGGCGACGGCGGCCGCACTTCCGCCGCCTGGGGTAGCTGTATCGGCCGCCAGCTCGTCGAGGAACGCATCGGGGGTCGGTGCCGGCCCCTCCTCAGCCAGTCGATTCTCCAGCACTTGAAGGTCGCGGTCGAAATCCTCTAACTGCAGGTAGAAATCGGCCGTATCGAACAGCGCGTTAGCCGGCGTCAATCCAACAACCTCACTCCCAATCACCGGGACGCCGTATCGCTCCGCCTCGCGCTTGATCACGTGAAACACGCGGAACAGCGGCGTCTTCTCGTAGTTAGTCATGTTCATCGAGACCTGAACGATGTTCCTCTCCTCGATGTCGAAGCCCAAGGCCTTGACGTAGCGGAGGCCACCACTGGAGTGCCGCACCGCGCGCGCGATGCGATTGGCGATGTCGAGATCATCCGTGCCCAGATTGACGTTGTAGGCGATCAGCGGCGGGCGCGCTCCAACGGCGGTGGCGCCGGCTGGACCCATGCGCGCCGGGCCGTAGTCTGGTGCACGCTCTGGGTTCGTACCGATTTCGTCCCGGATGCCCTCGTACTCACCTCGGCGAACATCGGCCAAGTTGCGGCGCTCGCGTCGCGTAGCCGCCGCCTCGTACAGATAGACGGGGATTGCCAGCTCCTCACCGATGCGCTCACCAACTTGGTTGGCGATCTCGACGCAGTCCTCCATGGTGGCGCCGGCGATGGGCACGAAGGGCACCACATCGGTAGCCCCCATGCGCGGGTGCTCCCCCTCATGCTCGTTGAGGTCGATCAGCTCAGCCGCCTTGGCAACGCCGGCGAAGGCAGCCTCGGCGACGGACTGCGGCGCGCCCACAAATGTGATCACTGACCGATTGTGATCGGGATCCATCTGCACGTCCAGAACATTGACGCCGCCGGCCGCGCGAATTGCGCCGGCAATCTCGTCGACGATACCCTCACGGCGACCTTCGCTGAAGTTTGGTACACATTCTACGATCTGTCGCATGTATTACCTCCATAAAGAAGGGCCGCGCCAACACGGAGCGCTGCCCCGATATATCTGCAGTGCCAGCCGCAGGATTGCAGGGCGCCTGCTGAACCTGCCCCTGATGATATAATGATACGCAGGATCGTCCGGCGAAGCAACCAACCTCAATAGATCCCAGACAATCCACCGCCTAACGCGTGTTCAGCAGCCCGCCCCCAATGATCAGCACACCGCCTATCAGATGAGTCATATGCAGCCCCTCACCCAGGAGCACGACGGCCAGCAGCGCCCCAAACAGTGGGAGCATGTTGTAAAAGGCCATCGCACGGCTCGGACCCAGTTGGCGGATACTGGCGTTCCAGGACTGAACGGCAACGAAAACGGGGAAGACGCCGATGTAGATAACGGCCAGAAGCACGCGCCAAGATAGGGCAGGCGGCGAGACACGGCACTCCAGAACGGCCGCGACCAACAGCATTGGCAAAGCCATCCAAATAGGCAGGGCCGTCGCCGAGGGGACCGAGCGGCGGCGCATGACGATCCGTCCGAGGATCGAGTAGATCGCCCATAAGATTACGGCGCCTAAGAGAATCAAATCACCAGGATTGAACTGCATTCGGCGCAGGACAACCAGCGAGCCTCGGCTGACCACGAATACCACGCCGGCAAGCGAAATCATGGCGCCCATGATGGTACGAGCAGATAGAGGCTCCCGAATCCACACAGCAGCCAACAAGGCCGTGACGAGCGGAACGATAGCGTTGACCAGTGCGCCGTTCAGCGCCGTGGTATAGCGGAGACCGAGATACAGAACCTGCGGGAGATCGGAAGAGCACGTCAGACCCATCGCCAGCAGGAGAAGCCCGTCTCCCCGGGGCCGGCGCTCCTCGGCAGGCTGGTCCCGCAGCATCCAGGCGAACAGAGCCCCCGCCACCAGAAAGCGGCCGGCCGTCAGCGTCACCGGGCCGATGTCATTGCGTAGCGCGCGGCCCAGCGTGATGTTGCTGGCCCACAGAAACGTTGCGAGGTTGACAAGCAGATAGGCGCGTGTATCGTTCAAAGTTCACCTTGCAGTGCAACCAAGTTCTTCTTGACGAATCGGAGAGGGCGGCATACAATCCTTCTTAAGTCGCCAGTCGATGATAGTCCAATCAAACTATCCTGTCAACGAGACGTGCTGAAATGTGTGCATTCAACAAATCATGGGGTGAGATATGGCCGTGTTGCGTGAGTCGCCATTGAATCATTCCCCCGGCTTCGAAATCGTCGCCCGCGATCCGGCCAGTCGCGCCCGAGCCGGCATCATCCACACGCCCCACGGCGACATTCCGACGCCCTGTTTCGCCCCCGTCGGCACTCAGGCAACGGTCAAGGCGGTGAGTCCACGCGACCTACAGGAGGCCGGAGCGACGCTGATCCTGGCCAACGCCTACCATCTGGCCATGCGCCCCGGCGCCGACCTGGTCGCGCAGATGGGTGGACTACACAACTTCATGGGTTGGGATGGCCCGATCCTGACCGATTCCGGTGGCTTCCAGGTGTTCAGCCTGGCCGATCTGCGGGACATCAACGACGACGGCGTGCGATTTCAATCGCATATCGATGGGGCGGAGCACTTCTTTTCGCCGGAACACGTCATACACATTGAGGAACAGTTGGGCGCCGACATCATCATGCCGCTGGATGTGTGCACGGCTTACGGCACCGACTACGAACAGACCCGCATCGACATGGAGCGAACACATCGCTGGGCCGAACGCTGCCTGACCGCGCACACGCGGCTTGGCCAGGCTCTCTACGGTATCGTACAGGGTGGATTTTTCGCAGATCTGCGGGCGGAAAGCGCTGAGTTCATCGCCGACCTGGACTTCGCAGGCTACGCCGTCGGCGGGCTGAGCGTCGGCGAACCGAAGGGCGAAATGTGGGCGATGTTGGACGTGACGGTGCCGCGACTCACAGACGCCAGGCCGCGTCACCTGCTGGGTGTAGGCACGGTGGACGATCTCATCGACGGGACAGCCGCCGGCATCGATACCTTCGACTGTGTACACCCGACCCGCATCGCGCGAAACAGCAGCGCCATGCTCCGCTCCGGCGAGCGGCTGAACATGCGTAACGCTCAGTTTGCCGACGACCCACAGCCCATTGATCTGGCCTGTGATTGCTACGCCTGCCGGCAGTTCTCGCGGGCCTACATCCGCCACCTTGTGAAGGCCAACGAGATTCTGGGGCTGCATCTGCTGACAGTGCACAACTTGCATACTGTAATTGGCCTGATGCGCGATGTACGGCAAGCAATCATTGCCGGCCAGTTCGCGGACCTGCGCACTGAAATGCAAAGGGTCTGATCAGGCACTTCGTAACTACGAGGGCGGCCGCCCTCGTAGTTACGAAAGTTATTTGATTCTCAATCCTTAGCGACAGGATGGTCACACAATGAAATTGCACATAGGAAAGCGGAGACTCACGATAGGCCTCTTGGTCGCTGTCGCTGTGATCAGTGCCGCAGTCGGGCTGCTCATCAGCCGTAGCGGCGGGGAGCGCGGCCGGCAACTCAAGGAACAGGCGATTCAGGGAACTCGTATTGCCCTTGTGCAGCGCGCGTGCCAAACCGGGTGTGTGTTCATCCCCCTGGTTGCTGCCAACGCCGGCATGACGAGACAAACTAGCAGCAGTGGGGCCGCGGCTGCTATCAGTGTACTGGCACAGGCCGGCACATCGTGCGACATAGGCGCAGTTGGACCGGTTGCCGGCGCGCGCGTCACCGTCATCACCGACCACAATACGCGTGTCGGCGTAACGGACACTGACGGCCGGGCTTTCTTCGAAGCCGCAGATGAAGCCGCCGTCGTCCAAATTGAGTGGCCAACCGGCTACTTCCCGTGCCCCAACAGCCGGCCCATGGTGGAAGTCCCGAGCGGAGCCGGCGAAGTCGCATTCACCGCCACCGCATCCGCCTATCCATGAGGACATGGCTTGGAGCGAGTAGTAACGGTAGCGTTTTGCGCGCAATCTGGGTAGCAACTCTAAATATGGCGACCGTTCGTAGTCAGGCACGTAGCGTCAGCGGAGTGCCGTCATAACGCGACTCCGCTAGCGCTACGTCGCTTACTACGAACAGCATCCACAGCCAAAATTAGAATTGCTGCAATCTGGGCTGCCGGCTTCACCTCTGCCCACCATTGCAGTATAATCTAAACTAGGAGATAAGTGCTTTCCGATACTCTCAACCACCGAAAGGAGGCTCGACCATGTCTGTTGCCCGGGTGATCGAGATCAGTGCTACATCGACGGAGGGGTTCGAGGATGCCGTGAAGGAGGGCATCGCGCGCGCTTCAACGACGCTCCGCAACGTACAGAGCGCCTGGATCAAGGAGCAGCAAGTGCGCGTCGAAGATGGGGAGATCGTCGCTTACCAAGTGAACTTGAAGGTCACCTTCATTCTTGAGGGTGGCGATCTAATGGACTGACCGCAGGCAAGAAGGTCACACGCCCGGAGGCCGGCCGAGATCGCTGTGGTGACCTCGGCCGGCTTTCTTGTCCTCCCAGCATAACATTTCTGACGGACTGTCTCTTGCTCAGGCCCCAATTCTACCGAACGGTCGGTTGACACACCATATACCGTCTGCTAAAATCATCTGAATCTCGCAGCGCAATCAATTTCTTGGGGACGGATTCACCCGCCAAACGTATCTTCTCAATATATGGGGGACATGTAGGACGCTTTGGTAAATCGTCGGGTCGAAATACCATTTCGACCTACATAGCCCCGAAATATTGAGATGATACCGCCAAACGTAT
>JAANWY010000051.1 GCA_018263655.1 Anaerolineales bacterium
GGTAGACGGTAGGCACGAATATAGGCACGAAGTGCCTGAGTAGTCACGAATTGGTTACATTGGTGTAACCGTTCAGCCATTAACATAGGAGCGCCGGTTGAGTAGCTTCGTAGCGCCAGCGGAGAAGCGTATCGAAACCAAGCGGGTCTTACCAGAGCAGTTCTCGTTCTCGAGAGCCGCTTGGCTTCGATACACCCTTCCGCGGAGTTCATCCTGAGCTTGTCGAAGGTCTCCAGGGCACTCAGCCGGCGCTACCCCCTGAACGCTTACACATTGGTTACATAGGAAACTAAGTGGTATGATGTTGCAACCACCATCGGACACCATCGGACATCATCGGGGAATTCACCTAATGCCTACCGTCTACCTCGGTTTGGGTTCGAACCAGGGAGACCGCCTTGAGAATATCAAAAAGGCTCTCCGCATGTTGGAGAGCCAGGTCAATGTGCAGAGCGTATCGTCCGTCTACGAGACAGAACCGTGGGGGGTAAAGGACCAGCCATGGTTCCTGAACATTGCCTGTTCGGCTGAGGGTGATCTGGCGCCGCACGCTCTGCTCGATTTCCTAAAAGACATCGAGCGGCGTTTAGGCCGGCAGCAAGCGGTCCGCTATGGCCCGCGCCGCATAGACATCGATATCCTTTTTTACGAGGACCAGATTGTCCGTCACCCAGAGCTGCAAATCCCGCATCCACAGCTTGGCGAGCGAGCCTTTGTACTGCGCCCCCTGGCCGAAATTGCACCCGGCTTGCAGCATCCGGAGACGGGGAAACCGGTGCGTGCGATGTTGGCCGAACTCGAAGATACCGAAGTGGCCCGCAAAACGGCCTTGGAACTCGAGTAGCCTAGCGTGTTACCAGAGTCAGGGCTGCACGTAGTAGCGCAATACCCAACTCAGCTCGTCGGCGCCATAGCTGCCGTCGATGCGTATCCGCTCAAGTTCGAAAGGTGTTCCCGATGACTGATGGACACCCTGCTTGACGGTAACGGCCCCCCAGTAGTGCGCCGAGGCCAGGATGGCGATCGTGTTCTCGTCGTACTTCCCCGACGGATAGCTAAAGAACCGAGGCGTGATGCCGGCACCATTTTGGATCGCTTCCTTGGAGCCGAGAACCTGCCACACCAAGAAGTCGGTGTCTCTCCCTCGTAGGTCTGGGTGATCGCGACTGTGAGCCCCGATTTCGTTACCTGCCTGAGCCAGCTTCTTCACCTGTTCCCACGTCAAGTACGCCGGCCGGCCTTCGTCGATGAAGTTTGTGATCAAGAAGAAGGTGGCACTGAATCCATACTTCTGCAGTAGCGGGAAGGCGCGGTCATAGTTGTCCCGATAGCCGTCGTCGAATGTCAAGATGATGGGCTTTTCGGGCAGTGGTTCGCCCCGCGTCAGGTGCAGCAGGAGTTGATGCAGCGAGATGGTGTGATAACCGTTGCTCTTCAAGTACCGCAGATGGGCCTCGAACTGAGCCGGCGGTATCGACAGCCCTCTACGGATATCGTTGGCATCAGGTGGCAGTTCTGAGATGTAGTGGTACATCAGAATCGGTACCTGCGCCTCGCGAACCACGCCATCCGGTGGCGGTAGCAACGGCTCGCGAGCGATGTAGGGAGTGACCGTTTCCGCCGCCGGCACAGGGACCGCGTGTTGTTCCAAATACGGCAGGTACACACCTTCACCCCCGACGGTCAAGTCGGTGTCTGGTGCGACCTGGAGCTTGGGCTTCGCTGCGGTCAAGTCGTTGGCGTTCGCCTGCAATACGGTATCGATGAGGTCCTGATCATCGCTTGCCGGCTCAGGATCAATCTGAGATGTGCCGGCTTGGCCGACGGGTTGCTCCGACACGGGCACCATCGTCAGTCCCCCGACGATGATTAAGGATACTGCAAGCAGCGCAATGGTTAGCGCAGTGCGTGTTCGAGTCAAGATATTGTCTGTGCCTCCTCCAAGTGAGAATCCAGCGCACGTAACAGGATACTTGAATTCACATGCTTTGTCAAGTTCATGACCGGCGGGTCAGCAATTCTAATTATGGCTCAGTGATGGGCGAAGGTCTCCTGACCGAGCCCTCTGCGCCTCGGTCAGAGACCTTCGGCGAACGATGAACGGCTCAAAATGAGAATTTCTGCCGGCGGTCATGAACTTGACAATGAACGGGTTCAGATGGACGTTCGCTCAGTGGGGTCTCCAGTGCAACCCGCTCACCATCACGCAGCACTTCCAGCGTTATCGTATCACCGATCTCTTGTTCGGCAATGAGTTGGTTCAGGTCTGATTGTCTGCGCACCGGTTGCCCCTCGACGGCTAGAATGATATCGGCGTCTTTCTTGACCTCGCCGTAGGTGGTCTGAACAGCCTCGACACCGGTGACGAGGCCGGCTTCATCGGCCGGCGAACCGCCGTGTATCTCTTCCACCAGCAGCCCCTCACCGACAGGCAGTTCTAGCTCTCTGGCTAGCGCATCGTCGATTGCTCGCCCGCCGGCGCCCAAGAACGGACGTCGGACGTAACCGTGGGCGATGATTTCGCGCGCCACGTCAAGGGCGATATTGGACGGTGTTGCAAACCCGAGTCCAACCGAGCCTCCGGAAGGCGATTCGATCCGGGTATTGATGCCAATCACCTGGCCGCGGGCGTTCAATAGTGGCCCTCCCGAATTGCCAGGGTTGATGGCTGCATCAGTCTGCAGGACGCCCTTGATGTCCGGCGCATACATGTCGTTGCTCATGAAGCGTCTTTGGACAGCACTAATGCGCCCGACGGTGAGGGACCGCGATAGCCCGAAGGGGTTGCCGATGACGATGGCCAGGTCGCCGACTGCGGCGGCTTCCGAATTGCCGAATTCTGCAACCGTCAGGCGCTCGAGCGGGACATTCAGCTTTAGGACGGCTAGGTCAGTTGCGATGTCGAGTCCGACAAGTTCAGACGGCACCATGTCGAGACCCGGTAACTCGACGACGATGTCTTCGTCGCTTTGGGCATCTCGGACGACGTGATAGTTAGTCAAGAGATAGCCGTCTTGATCAAAGACGACGCCCGAGCCGGTGACGCCGGCTGAGGTGACCTGGATGTTGGCCACGGCCGGGCTCACCGCCTGATAGACGCGGGCAACGGCTGCGTCAGCCGTCTGGCGTTGCCAGAAGAGCGCACCGCCGGCCAGCAGTGCGACAGCCATGATGGCCGCGAGGGCCGTCATAACGACAGTGTGGCGGATTTCTGTTTCCTCCACATGTCCTTCTCGATGGCCTGCCTCGTGAGCCAACTGTAGAAGCTCCTGAACCGCAGAGTTGCATTCCGGGCATTCCTGCAAGTGAGCCCGAAGGGCCGGAAACCCCCGTCGGACTTCTCGCATGGTCAGTGCTTTTGCGGCGACCTCCTCCATGAAGTCCTCAGTTGGGTGAGCGGCCGGTGTGTGCTGCTCCATGTGCTCCTTCCTGAAATTATCAAAAACGCTTACAATAAAGAATGATAGCGCAATTGCGTTCACGTGGCAAAGCATCTATCATTCCTCATTCCCGTTGACGTTGGACTAGCAAAAGGGAAGCGGCCTTACGTGTGCGGAGGGTCCTGGTGGTCTGGGGAGAGAAGGGCTAGCGACGCTGTTCCCGGGTGGGTGCTGCCTGCTGACCGCTCGGTCCGTCTACGGGCAGGATCACGTGGACGGTCGTGCCTGCGCCTGGCCGGCTCTCGATCGCCAAATCTCCGCCGTGCTCCTGGATGATGCGGTAGCTGACAGTCAGTCCCAGCCCCGTGCCATGCGGCTTAGTCGTGTAGAAAGGGTCGAATACGCGCGAAACAACCTCGGGGTCGATACCGACGCCTGAATCGGCAAATGTCACGTACGCCCTGTCGTTCTTCAGTTCAGTGGCAATCCGAAGCTTGCCGCCATCCGACATGGCCTCGATGGCGTTGAGCAGCACGTTCAGGCACACTTGCCGCAGCCCGTTGGGCGCTCCAGTGACGGGCGACAGTGTCTCGGACAACGCGAGTTCCAGGGTGATGTGGCTGTTGCGAAACTGGCGCTCGAACAGGCCCATCAGGTCAGTGATCATGGCGTTGAAATCCACTGGGACGAGTGCTTCTTCAGCTGGTTGGTAGAGCTGTTTCAGTAGTCGAGAGACGATGCTGGCTATGCGATCAACCTGTCCTTGGATCACGTCGACGTACTCTTGCTGCGCTTCGGCGTCCCCTTGCTGATCGGCGGCAAGCAGTTCCACGTACAGGCGCATCGACTGAAGTGGATTGTTGATCTCGTGCGCAATGGCCGCAGCAAGCTGTGTGGCCACGGCCAATTTTTCGCTACGCATCATCTGCTCTTGGGTCTCGCGAAGTTCTCTCGTCCGCTCCTCCACACGTTTTTCCAAGTCTCGCGCCAGTGCCCGCGTCTCGGCGTACAACTGCGCGTTGGCAGTCGCGATGGCAACTTGCTCTGCAATCAGTTGGAGAGCTTCGAGGGTGTCGTCGCCGAGATCAAGGCGCTCATCTCCGCTGAGACTGAAAACGCCGATGGCCTCCCCGCGTAGCGAGAGCGGTAGAGCCATGCACCAGCGAGCACTTCGTGACCACAGGACGCCGGCATCAGGCCGATGGTGTTCGTGCTCTAGATTGTGGGAAATCCAAGCTTGACTGTGACTCACGGCCCATCCAGCGGCCGATGTATCGCGCTGAATGCGCTCTCTGGCGCCGCCGTTCTCGTCAGCAGAGGCAGTGGGCAGGGTGACGGCGGCCGATGGTCGTGCTGTGTTGGCTACAACATCAAAGGCATCGCCTGCATCATCCAGAAAAGCGATGCAGGCGCGGTCGAAGGGGATGAGCCGGCGCGTGCTGGTGGTGACAGACCGGAACGCTTCCGACAGATCCAGACTGGCATTGATGGTCAATGCAATATCGTTGAGCGTCTCGATCTGGCGGGCGCGACGCTCTGTTTCCCGGAACAGCCGGGCGTACCAGAGGAGGGCAATGGTTATCAGGGCAGCGACAACCGTCTGCGCCCCGATCACGATGATTTCGGGACTCAAAGGCAGATTCGCTGGATCAGGCATGAGGTGTGAGGGGAAAGGTGGACAAGTATCAGTGGCTCCAATTTCCGTTCTGGGAGGATCGCCAGACCTGTGTTGAGCGAAGCCGAAGTATCCCTCAGGCAGCCTGGATATGACGATCCAAGCCGAACAAAATTGGATCTACCGAGTATGCCAATACCGAGACCGAGGTTCGACGAACCTCGGTCTCGGTAGCCTTGTTCGGTGAGGATCTATGTGACGGGGTCGCAGCGCGACCCCGTCATCATCACGCTCTACGGAAGCGAGATTAGTTAGTAGCGCTGCGTTGCCAGGATGGGCAGCACAAACTGCACGTCACCGGCTAGATCGGTGTTGGATGCAAACACGATCTTGGACGGACTGGCTTGCGGACCCTGGAACAGGCGCTCACCTTCGAGAGTGTACACGGTGGGACCGTTCGCAGTGCCCTCATGGATGCGGCCGTCGGCGATGGTCCAGACGGGGGCGCCGCTCGCTTGGGCGCCCTCGTAGATGGCCCCATCCTTGACGGTGAACAGCTTCTCGCCGCTCTCGTTGGCGCCGCGGAAGACGGTCGCGCCGTTGAAGAACAGGATTACCTGGTTCTGCGAGACGGAACCCTGGTAGACTCGCTGGCCCTGAAATGAATACGCGAGGTTGGTCTTCTGCGCGTCAGAGAACAGGCGGGTCTCGCCAGCCGCAACCTCAGCACCGCTGACAGCTTCGCCTTGCGGCTGCGCCGGCGCTTGAGCCGGGACACAAGCCGCCAGGGCTAGGACGACGATCAAAACACTAAACAAGATTGCACGGTTCTTCATTGTGGTTGAATTCCCTCCTTTTTAGGAATTGGGGTGTGAATGTGGAAAACACGATACTCAACTCAAACTAGTAGCGCTGTGTTGCCAGGATGGGCAGCAGAAACCGCACGCTGCCCGTGAGGTCAGTGTTGGCTGCGAACACGACTTGAGAACCATCGGCAGTTGCGCCCTGGAAAAAACGGTCACCTTGGATCACGTACACGGTGGGACCGTTAGCCGTACCCTCATGCACGCGCTCACCGTCGATGGTCCAGACGGGGGCGCCACTTGCTTGGGCGCCCTCGTAGATGGCCCCATCCTTGACGGTGAACAGCTTCTCGCCGCTCTCGTTGGCGCCACGGAAAACGGTCGTGTTGTTGAAGAACAGGACCGGCTGGCCCTGCGAGACGGTACCCTGGTACACGCGATTGTTCTCAATCTCGAACGCAAGGTTGGTCTTCTGGGCATTCCCAAATAACCGAACCTTGCCGGCAGCAACTGGCTCTCCAAGCTCGATCGCCTGTTCAGCCGAGGGCGCGGCAGCCTGCTGGACCGAACTGCGGCCTAGGTAAAGGCCGATCAGCCCACTGCCCAAGGCGATGGCGACGACCAAGACAACCAGGAGAATCTCGCGACTCTTCATCAGAAGTGACATCCCTCCTTTTCCGACTTTCGTGATGAACTCTGAAACACACTTTAGACAGCGCTAGCAAGACGACTGCGATTGCGAGCTGGGCAGAGCGTGTTTCAGGCGGTGTCCTCACCTACAGGTTACTTTGCGTCTATCTTCTCTGCTTGACTTCAGCACAACCTCGTACGCTGTCCCACTCTCGTATAATAGTTTATCACACTTTGATAACTTGTGAGTTTGTATAGCGTTATCGAAACGTTGGCATCGGGTTGGCGTGAGCCTCAGAGAGCCGGTCACGTTTCGCTGGTTGACAGCTTATATCCAACCCCTCGCACAGTGTGAATGTATTGCGGGTTGGATGGGTCAGGCTCCAGTTTCTGGCGCAAGGTGTGAATATGATATTTGATGAGTTCGCGCGCTTCCCACGCTTCGGCCTCGTACCCCTGGACTTCGCGTACCAGTTCCTGGTGGCCGATTGCACGCTCCGAATTGTGCATCATGTAACTCAAAAGATCGAACTCGGTTGGTGTCAGGTCAAGCGTTTCGCTCCCTCGCTTTGCCTCGTGGCGCAGTGGGTTAACGGTAAGCGTTCCGACACGCAGTGTCGACGATGGTTCTGGGGACGGCGGGCTGAGCCCGCGGTCGAGTTGAGTCAGACCCTCGCGCAGTTGGTCGAGCAGCTCATCTCGCCGGCGCTCCCGCTGGCGTTGGTCCAGGGCTCGAGATACACTATTCTTGATTGTCCCAGCACTGCTGGGCTTCATCAGGTAGTCGTCAGCGCCCGAACGCACAGCGGCAATGGCTGAGTCGATGCTCGCATAGCCTGTGAGCAGAATTACGGCGACGTGGGACCAACGTTCCTTGATTTCCCGCATGACGTCTACACCGCTGATGCCCGACATGCGGATATCCAACAGCGCGAGGTCAACATCGTGATTTTCAAGGTAGTTCAGCGCCGCTTCGCCGCTCTCAACTGCCTCCACAGAATAGCCGGCCCCCTCCAGTACGGTCACCAGACCGGTCCGGATGGCCGGCTCATCGTCGACAACGAGGATTCTGGTTTGTTGGACAGGCATCTTTCGTCGTCAGAGTTTCGAATCGCATCACTAACAGCTCGTCGGACAACGTCGAACAACAACTGTATTATATCACGCTTCAACGCAGTTTGTCAACGATTTGTAACTACTTCGACATTGTTAGATTGAACATGTGTTCGGCAAGAAACCAGGTTTTTCTTCGCAATGGATCGTATTCTCGCCAACGGAAGTGACTGGAATGAGCACTTCTCCGTGCTGCCGGACGCAAAAACCTGGTTTCTGATCGAATTTAACAATGTCAAGCGTAACTGTTCAGGTAGTGGGGACCCTTGCGAAGGTTTGCCAATCGCTTTCGGGTTGAGGTGTCCCTCGCCAGTCGAAAATCGGCCTCTTGCCAAGGTTCTTCCTAACCTTCGCAAGGGTAGCTGAACGCTTACTGTCAAGCTACTCAGGTGGTCGCCGCCCCCGGTTGCGTGCGTCTCGGGTTTTCTCTATAATTTTGACACGTCGGCTCAGACACTGTATGCTTGAGCCGATATAGGCCGAGGGTGTCTTCTCAATATATGAGGGGACATGTAGGACGATTTGGTAAATCGTTGGGTCGAAATACCATTTCGGCCTACATAGCTCCGAAATATTGAGATAATACGGCCGAGGGAATGGGGATGGCCATCCTCATTCCTTCGCATTTCTCAACTGCGGTTGGACAGAGAGGACAATGAAAAATGCCCATCTACGAGTACCATTGTACGGACTGCGGTCGCCAAACGAGCGTCTTTACCCGCAGTATAAGCGAGGAAGTGAAGCCAGTTTGCCGCGCCTGCGGCGGCGAAAATCTGAGCCGGCTCATTTCCCGCGTCGCCGTGGTTCGGTCCGAGGAGTCCCGGCTGGAATCTATGGCCGACCCCAGCAATTTCGCCGGCCTCGACGAGGATGATCCGCGTAGCCTCGGCAGCTTCATGCGCCAGATGAGCCAGGAAATGGGCGAGGACCTAGGTCCGGAATTCGACGAAGTCGTTGATCGTCTGGAATCAGGCCAGAGCCCGGAGGACATCGAAGAATCAATGCCCGACCTCGGCGAGGGTATGGGGGAGGACTTCGGCGGCGATTTGCCGGCCGGCGACCTCGACCTTTGAGCGCAAACCTCTTACCTTGATGTCGAGTTACCCAGGACAGGCAGGTTTTTCTCTGTGTGACTCTGTGTCACTACAGGCAATTTAAGATAAGCGTTATGTGAGTGCGAGGCGGCGAAATCACGCCCTCGAACCCTTCGATGAACTCAGGACGTCGCAAGTTCGAGCGTCCTGGACGCTGCAACTTGTTGCAGGCGATAGGCCACGCAGGCGATAGGCCACGCAGGCGATAGGCCACGCAGGCGATAGGCCACGCAGGCGATAGGCCACGCAGGCGATAGGCCATCATGTAGCAGAATGTTCGCCTACGCACCTCATCTTAAGATGTTTGGTGTAGCTAGGCTTCCCTTGATAGGAGCGCGTCTACACGCTCACGAATGTCCTGTTGTATAACCTCGCGCGGGCGTGCCGCGTTGACGATCAGCCAACGCTCGGGCTCGGCTTCTGCCAGAGCGAGGTAGCCCTTCCGGGCCCGGTTGTGAAAGGCAACAGCCTTTTGATCTAGCCGGTTCCAGGCACCGGTGTCTTCCTGGCCGGCCGCCCGTTTGCGTCGCAGCCCATCCTCTACTTCGATATCAAGATATACGGTCAGGTCAGGTTTCACCCCGCCGGTAGCGAAGCGGGTAATTGCGCGGAGCGGTTCCAGGTCCAGCCCGTGGCCGTAACCTTGATAAGCCAGGCTGGAATCGGCGAAGCGATCGCAGATAACGATGGCGCCCCGCTCCAGAGCCGGCCGCGCCAACTGCCCCACCAACTGGGCACGCGAGGCTGAGAAGAGCAGGATCTCCGCCTCGGGTAACATTTCTTGGTTTTCCGGGTCTAGCAGGATTTGCCGGATTTGGTCGCCGATGGTCGTGCCACCTGGCTCTCGGGTCAGCACGACATCGTACCCCTGGTCTATCAGATAACCGAAAAGGGCCTGAATTTGCGTCGTTTTGCCGCTGCCCTCAGGCCCCTCGAACGTTATGAACATCTGATTTGGGTTGTTGCTACCGGCTGTCATTACGGTAGATGCGCACACGCCGCTGAGGCTCCTTGCCCCGGCTGTGGGAAATCAGATTCGCCTCGCGTGCAAGTTCGTGCTGCTGCCGTCGAACATATGAGTTCTGCGGCTTCAGCTCGATCATGTCGTGCCTCCCCTTCTTGATTTCGGCGATAGCTGTCTGTGCCTCGCGCATCGCTGCTTCGAACGGGTCCTCCCTTGCCTGCAGTCCGAAAATGTCCAACAACGCTCCGTCCATCTGTCGGACTGTGTTGCTACGCAGTACATAAATCGGTATACTCATGCGCTCGGCCTCAGTAATCGCCCGTGGGCGTTTGCGGTAGTAGCTCTTCAGCGTCATGAGCGCGTCAGCGTCCCCCAATTCGTCCACGAGCACGGCGGGCAGTTCCAACCCCTTCGCCGCCTGCCGGAGCCGATTCTGGCTCACACCATACGGGAAGATGCGGACCGACTTCGGGGCCGGAAGCGCAGGCTCGCGGCGCTTCCGGTCCTTGGGCTCTTCCGCCGTCGGCTCCAGTACCGCTTCCTCGGTGCGGACCTCTCCGCTCTCGTCCCGGTACCGCAGCTCTGCTGGCTGCGGGCGGTCGCGCAGGATCGCATCGACGGCGGCAGCGACATCGTGATGAACGGCCAGGCGATCCCAGCCCTGGATCTCCATGACGACATCGAATGTCGGCGGCTGCTTGCGTTCCAGCACCAATTTCTGAGTACCGCGCCGGCGTGCCTCCTCATCGCTCAGCGTCACGGACTGGATACCGCCCACCAAGTCGGCCAACGTCGGGTTCATCATCAGATTATCAAGCGTGTTACCATGGGCAGTGCCCACCAACTGAACGCCACGCTCAGCGATTGTGCGCGCCGCTTCAGCTTCGAGCTCGCGTCCGATCTCGTCGATGACGATCACGTCGGGCATGTGGTTTTCGACGGCCTCGATCATGACCTCGTGCTGCAACGATGGGGTGGGCACCTGCATCCGGCGGGCGTGTCCAATGGACGGGTGTGGGATGTCGCCGTCGCCAGCGATCTCGTTGGACGTGTCGACGATGACGACCCGCTTCTTCTCCCCCAGGATACGGGCGACCTCGCGCAGAAGTGTTGTCTTACCGACGCCAGGCCGGCCCAAGAGCAGAATACTTTGGCCGGATTCCACAATATCGCGCACGATGTCGACGGTGCCGTAGACGGCTCGGCCGACGCGGCAGGTGAGTCCGACGATTCCGCTATCTCGGTTACGGATGGCCGAAATGCGGTGCAACGTCCGCGGGATGCCGGCCCGGTTGTCGCCTCCGAAGGCGCCGATCCGCTCGACCACATAGTCGATCTCTTCGGCCGTAACCTCCCTGTTGCTGAGGACGATGTCCTCGTCGAGGAAGCGGGCCTCGGGATGCCGGCCCAGGTCCATCACAACTTCCAATAGGTCTTCTCGGTTGTTTTTCTCGCGCACTGCCGCGGTGATGTCGGGCGGTAGCACGTCTAGCAATACTTCAAGGTCGTCAGTAATCTCCTTCATTGAGTCTCTCGTAACGCCTCTGAGTGAACCGGTCGCGGTTTCTCTCGCCTACTTCTCGAGTTCATCCGGGTCGATGCGGTCGGTGCTGCCTCGACGCCTTCAACGCGGGGGAGCCTTTCGATCTCCTTCTGCCGGATCGGTACGGCCGTCTGGTTGACCAGCAAGAATCGAATCTGGTACTCTTGAAAGCCGGCGTTTTTCAACGCCCGCCTCAGGTCGGTCTCATAGGTACGCACCACGCAGTAAACGGGCCGCGGAGCGTATCGCGCCAGACGGGCGATTCCCGAGTCGATCAGCACCGGAGCATGCTCAATTTGATCCGGGTGCAATAGCAGATACATCCAGTGACCCTGTTCGCCGCTGAGTAACTGCACGGAGGCCACGATTTCGCTATCACGAATCCACACGTATCGCTCTTCGTGTTTGCCTTGCGTCCAATCGCTTGTAGCCGCTTGCCCGATTTCGCCTGGCAGGTGCTCGGCTTGCTGCACAAACCGGGGCGCCCCCGTGCAGTACAGGCGGTGGACGCCCCACGTATCCTTGCTCTCCCACGGCCGCAGCCGGACCGGACCGGCTGAAACGTCGTCAGGTTCGGGTTGTGGTAGCACAAAGACGTGTTCTTGGGTGTACACGCGGAATCCAACTTGGCGAAATACATCAACCTCAGCTTCAGCTTGAGCCGGCAGCTTCGCGAAGATGCGTTGCACACCTCGTTCGCCTTCGCCCTGGCACAGGGCTTCCAGAAGTTGTTGCCACACACGTGAGGCGCTACCATGCCGGCTCAGAGCGGGTGCCATGAACGTCAGGTAATTCTCGGTCGAGTTGCGCCCTTTCTGGGCTTGAACGAAGCCGGCCAAATCTCTGTCACGCACGACGTAGGTTGCAGCACCGTAGCTGTTGAGTGGGACTTGAGACAACACAGCATCCCACACTGGCCTCCGAGGGTGCAGCACGGTTGTCTCCAGGTCGAGGGAAACGCCCTCCTCCTGGAGCGCTCGCACCAACAGGATATCGCGCATACCAAACGGCCAGACCAATGATTTCACCTCACTCCATGCGTATCATCTCAATATTTCGGGGCTATGTAGGTCGAAATGGTATTTCGACCCGACGATTTACCAAATCGTCCTACATGTCCCCCATATATTGAGAAGATACGTTTGGCGGTATCATCTCAATATTTCGGGGCTATGTAGGTCGAAATGGTATTTCGACCCGACGATTTACCAAATCGTCCTACAT